>JBDTXF010000223.1:0-5731 GCA_040006355.1 Nocardioidaceae bacterium
CTCGGTCAAGGGAGCGACCACCGCGTTGATCGTCGGGTTGACCGCGTCGCAGCGCCGGCGCGCCAGGGCAAGCAGCTCGACGGCGGTGACCTCCTTCCCGGCCACCAGGCCGGCCAGAGTGGTCGCGTCAGAGGTGAGGTAGTCGCTCAGGTCCATCGCCGGAGTCTAGGACGACACGCAGCGGTCACGGTCCGCGATGTGGCTGCTCGTCAGGAGGCGGGACGGTTCGCCTTGGTGCTGAAGGGCGACTTCGGCCGCGGCTGACGGACGCCGTCGACGGTGATGTCGACCAGCTCGTTGTAGAACGCCATCAGGTCCGCGACCTTCGCGACCGCGGGCAGCGGCGCGGAGTAGGACCAGACCACGTCGATGGCGTCCGGCCGTCCCGTCACGCTCCAGTAGTCGTCCGCGACGCCCTTGTAGGGGCAGAGGCTCTGGTTGGACGTCGGCTCCAGAGCGGCCCGGTCGACGTCTTCGCGGGGCAGGTAGTAGCGCGTGGGGAGGCCTGTCTCGAAGAGCAGCACCGGTCGCGTGCTGTCGGCGAGCCGCTCGCCGTCGAGCTCGACCACGACGTGCCGGCTGCTGGCGATGGCCTCGACGCGCGTGTACGGGTCGCGCGGATGCCCCTCGACCGGTTCGTCCTCCTCCAGCCAGCGGTCCAGGAGGCCCGGCTGCCAGCTGAGGACGAGCATGTCTCGGAGCTCCGGGGTGTCTCGGACCCAGGCAGCATGCGGGATGGTGCGTTCACCCACGGTGAGGTCGAACCACTGCGAGACCGGCCCCTTGGGCAGGAAGAAGAACGGCTCGTGCGGCGGATCGTCTCGCGCCTCTCCCAGCAGGTCGGTCCGTACGTCGCGCCGGGGGAAGGCGTACGCCGGCACCGGGAAGTGCTCCTCCCAGAACAGCGTCGGCTCACGGCTGTCGACGACAGCCACGTCGTCGACGTACGCCCGCACCCACTTGTCGCTGACCTCCGTGCGAACCGGCATCACGCCTCCTGTGCGCCCTGGACGGGGCCACTGTCGGGATGTCAACGCTCCCACCGGTGACCTGGGATTTCAACGGCTGCAGCCGGTTCGGTGCGACAGTGAGGTCTTGTGATCGACAGGCAGCGGCTCCTGGCCGCCTACGACGAACAGCTCCGCACCGACGCGGAGACCCCGAGTGCCGTCTCGGTGCGCCGACACGGACCGCTGCGCCTGGTGACGTTTGCGGAGGGCCGCGGCTTCGTGACCTACCGCGACCTCGGCCAGCAGGACGCGGAGGGGATCGCCGGGCTGGTGGCCGCGGCCGTGGCGCATTTCGGGGCCGACCCGGAGATCATGCGTGCCGAGTGGAAGACACGGGGACACGACCACGCGCCGGGCCTGCACGAGGCCCTGCTGGCACACGGGTTCGAGCCCGATGAGCCGGAGTCGATCATGCTGGGCGAGGCATCACGGCTGGCGGTGGACGTGCCGCTGCCCGCCGGTGTGTCGCTGCGGCGGGTCACCGAGGACGTCGACGTGCGGGCCATGGCGGCGATGCAGAACGAGGTCTTCGGTGACCCGGTGACCGAGAACACCGGGCACGACCTGCTGCGCCGGCTGGCCACGGGCGACGGCATGGAGCTGTGGGTGGCCGAGGCCGGAGACGAGATCGTCAGCGCTGGGCGGCTCGAGCCGGTGCCCGGCACCGAGTTCGCCGGCATCTGGGGTGGGGCGACCCGGGAGGCATGGCGTGGGCGCGGGATCTACCGTGCCCTCACCTCGGCCCGGGCGCGCTCCGCGCTGGCCGCGGGCAAGTCGCTCATCCACAGTGACTCGACCGAGTTCTCCCGGCCCATCCTGGAGCGGTCCGGACTGGTCAAGGTGTCGACGACGACGCCCTACCACTGGATTGCCGTGCCTCGCCGGACGCGGGACCACCCGCATGCACCCGCCGGTGCCGTCGATCGGCCAGTTCGCTGACCGGACTCGGCATGGGTGTCAAAGTGGGGCTGAGGCTCGATCGACCGAGCGGGAGCTGATGGACATGCGATTCGTGCTCAACCTGCTGTGGCTCGTGCTGTCCGGCTTCTGGATGTTTCTCGCCTACATGGTCGTCGGCGTCCTGTGGTGCCTCACCGTGATCGGGATCCCGTTCGGCGTCGCGTCTTTTGGCATCGGGCTCTTCGCGCTCTGGCCGTTCGGTCGGACCATCGTCGCGAAGCCCGGGGCGGGCGTGGGCTCTGGCATCGGCAACATCCTCTGGTTCCTGCTGTCGGGTGTCTGGCTCGCCATCGGACACGCCGTCAGTGGCGTCCTCTTGTGCGTCACCATCATCGCCGATCCCGCTCGGGCTGGCCAACTTCAAGCTCATCCCGATATCGCTGTTCCCCCTCGGCAAGGAGATCGTCTCCATCGAAAGCTAGTGCGCGGCCTCAGAGGCGGCCCTGGCCTCAGCACCGATCGCCGACTCAGCTGAAGGTCCGCCATCGCGGCCACTCAGTCCAGACAGAGCTCGTTGCCCTCGATGTCCTGCATCACCAGGCACGACTCGTCGTCGCCGTCGGCGGGCAGCAGTCGCACGCGTGTTGCGCCGAGTGCGACCAGTCGAGCGCATTCGGCCTCGAGTGTGGCCAGGCGCTCGCCACCCACGAGCCCCGTGGCGACCCGTACGTCGAGGTGCAGCCGATTCTTGACGACCTTGCCCTCGGGAACGCGCTGGAAGAACAGCCGCGGTCCCGCGCCTGAGGGATCGACGCATGCGAACGTCGAACCCTGATGTTCCTGCCCCAGTGTGCGATCGAGATCGTCCCACGAGTCAAACCCCTCCGGTGGCGGCGGTACGACGTACCCCAGCACCTCGCACCAGAATCGAGCGACGCGCTCAGGTTCTGCGCAGTCGAAGGTGACCTGGATCTGCTTGACCGACGTCATCGAACCACCATAGAGGCGACCCAGCCCCTCCCCGGTCGTCTGGCGCCGGGAGCGCCGGCCCAGGACTCGGCTAGGAGTCCGGCGCTCCGTGGGGCGGGCACGCCTCGTCGGGGTGCTGATCGAGCCACCACCTGACGAACGGACAGACGGCCACGACGCGTGCTCCTTCGGCCCGCGCGTCGTCCAGCGCACGGCGTACCAGGGTGGCGGCCACGTCGCGGTCCTCGAAGGCCGGCTCGACCTCCGTGCAGGTCAGCACGACGAGATGCTCGGTGCGCTCGTAGGCGAGGTCTCCCGCGGGCCTGCCGTCGACCCAGGCCTCGTAGCGTCCTCGTGCCGGAGCATGGGAGGTGCGCACCGGGGCAAGCGCAACGCTCGAGGGCCCCTCGGGACCGAGGAGCATGATGGTGACGACGTCAGCCAGCCAGTCGCGGAACTCGTCGGTCGACCACCCGCGGACCGAGACCAGCAGGTGCAGGAGCACCGAGTTGACCAGTGCCCAGCAGGCGTCGGCGCCCTTCTCGATGCTGACACCTGCGCCCAGGCCGTCTCGGCCCGCGAGGTGGGTGACGAAGGCGGTGGCGCCCACGAGGCTCTCCCGGCGGATCGTGTCGAGGAGCTCGTGGACCTCGTCGTCGACGTCCGCGGCCGACATCACCACGGCGCCGACCGGGGCCGCCCGACCGCCGACGTCCACCACCATGTCCACCCACATCCGGACCAGGCGGCGCGGGTCCCGTTCGACGAGCATCGCCTGCACGGCCGGACGGTCGACCATCGGGACCGGCTCGTCGTCGCCGCTGAGCGCCCAGTCCCAGACCAGCTTGAGCAGGGCGCCCTTGCCGCCGACCGAGGAGAAGACCGTCTTCCGCCCGACCCCGGCCCGCGTCGCGACGGCGTCGATCGTGGTGGCGGCGTAGCCGTTCTCCACGAAGAGCTCACCTGCGGCCGCCACGATGGCCCGCCGGGTCGCGCGACTCTGCTTGACGCGCGCCGGCGAGGAGTACGCCGGTCGGGCACCGATCTCCATGAAAACCCCTTGACGTCGAGCCGACTCTGGGAACACTATGAGTGTCGTCACCACACTACCAGTGCAAGACGAGGGTGTGACATGAGAGTCGCCATCATCGGAGCCGGGCCCGCCGGGCTGCTCGTCGGGACCGCGCTGGCCCGCCGCGGGCACCGGGTCGTCGCCGTCGACCGGGACCCCGGACCACCGCGGGAGGGCCGATGGGAGCGTCAGGGCGTGATGCAGTTCCACCACGCGCACGGCTTCCGGCCCCAGGTCGCGGCGGTGCTGGCCGAGGAGTGGCCCGAGGCGCACGCGGCGTGGCTGGCCTCCGGTGCCGAGCCGATCGTCTTCGACGTCCCCGGCCTCGGCCCGGTCCCGGGCGGACATCGGTCGCGCCGCGAGCTCTTCGAGCGGGCCCTCCGCAATGCCAGTGCGGACGTCGAGGGACTGTCGGTGCGGCAGGGTCACGTGGACCGGGTGCTCTGCCGGGGCGGGCGGGTCGAGGGGCTGCTCGAGGGCGGCGCCGAGCTTGCGGCCGACCTCGTCGTCGACGCGTCGGGACGCTCCGGGCGGGCGGCGGACGACCTGCGGGCCGCCTCGTCGGTCGGTGGTCCGTGCGGCATGGCCTACGTCGACCGGCAGTACCGTCTCCGTGAGGCAGCGGTTCCGGGGCCGATGGAGAACCCGCTGGCCTGGCAGGCGAACTTCGACGGCTACCAGAGCATCGTGTTCCTCCACGATGCCGGACACTTCTCCGTGCTTCTGGTCCGGCCGACCGCCGATGCTGCCCTGAAGGACCTACGGCACCGGGCCGCCTTCGAGGCCGCCTGCCAGGCCATCCCCGGTCTGGCGCAGTGGACCGACCCGGCTCGCGCTGTGCCCGTCAGCGACGTGCTTCCGGGTGGCCCGCTCCGCAACGTCTACCGCGGCCAGGGCACGGCCGACGGCCGGCCGGTCCTGCCCGGGATGGTCAGCGTCGGAGACGCCGTCGCCACCACCACGCCGACGTTCGGCCGAGGGCTGGCCACCACCTGCATGCAGATCCGCGAGCTGCTCGCGCTGGTCGACTCCGAGCCTGACCTCGCACTGGTCGGCGAGCCGTTCGACGCCTGGTGCGAGGCGAACATGCTGCCCTGGGTGCTCGACCACACCCACATGGACGGCGACCTCGTCCGGCGCTGGGAGGGGGGTGACGTGGACGTGACCCGTCGGCTCCCGTCGGACCTCATCATGGCCGCCGCCGAGAGGGACCCCCGCATCAACGCGATGACCCCGGGCTACTTCGGGATGTTCCAGCTGCCGTCCTGCCTCGACCCGGCGGAGCCCCTGGCCCGAGCGGTCTACCAGACGGGGTGGCGGCCGTCGTACAGCCCGGGACCGAGTCGTGCCGAGCTCGTGGAGATCGTCGGCACCGCTCTGGGTCGCGCGTCAGCGTGCACGACTTAGCCGTGCTCCTCACGCTAGTGTCGCGACGCCTCAGATCTCACTCACCCCTTCAGCTCGCTCTCGGGGTCACCCGCCACGGCCTCGCCACGGCCCAGCTTGCTGTGCTTGTAGCCGTAGCCGGCGTAGACCACGGCGCCGATCACGAACCACACCAGGAACCGCAACCAGGTCTGCCACATCAGCTGGCTGGTGAGCCATAGCGAGAAACCGATGCCCAGGATCGGAACGACCGGCATGAACGGCAGCCGGAAGGTGCGAGGCAGGTCCGGAGAGCGGTAGCGCAGCACGATGACCGCTGCGCAGACCACCACGAACGCCAGCAGGATGCCGATGTTGGTGAGCTCGGCTGCCGTGCCGATCGAGACGAACCCGG
>JBDTXF010000224.1:0-5713 GCA_040006355.1 Nocardioidaceae bacterium
AGCTGCTGCCGGATTCCCAGGGGCGCCTGGTAATCGTGCATCACCCCGGCGTTGCAACGCTGGGGTCATGACAGTTCCAGGGGCCCCTGGGGAACCGCCGCGCCCCATCAGCGGGCGAGGACCGACTCGATGGCCGCGGTGACCCGGGGGTCGTCGGGAACCACGGCCGGCCCGAACCGGGCCACCACGGTGCCGTCGGCGTCGAGCAGGAACTTCTCGAAGTTCCAGGCGATGTCACCGCTGGCGCCGTCCTGGTCGGGGACCTCCACCAGCTCGGCGTACACCGGGTGGCGGCCGGAGCCGTTCACCTCGACCTTCTCGGTCATCGGGAAGGTGACGCCGTCGGTCGCGGAGCAGAACTCCGCGATCTCCTCCGCGCTGCCGGGCTCTTGCCCCCCGAACTGGTTGCAGGGCACGCCGACGACGGTGAAGCCGCGGCCGGCGTACTGCTCGTGCAGCGCCTCGAGAGCGATGTACTGCGGGGTCAGGCCGCACGTGGAGGCGACGTTGACCACCAGTGCGGGCGCACCGCCGGTGAGGTCGCCGAGGGTCGCGGAGGTGCCGTCGAGACGGGCGATCGGCTCCTGGAGAAGGCTCATGCGTCCAGCCTAGCCAAGCCTCACGCCAGCCCGGCGTCGTGCACGCAGATGGCGATCTGCACCCGGTTGTCGACGTCGAGCTTGGCGAACAGCCGGCCGATGTGCGCCTTGACCGTGGGGACGGACAAGCTCAGGTCGGTGGCGATCTCGGCGTTGCTGAGACCATGCCCCACCGCGACGGCCACGTCGTGCTCGCGCGGGCTGAGCCGGGCCAGCCGCTGCCGGGCCGCGCGGGTCCGGTCGGGTCCCTGGCCGGGAGCCAGCCGCGCGGTCAGCTGGGCGATCAGCCGCGCGGTCACGCTCGGCGACAGCATCGGGTCCCCGTCCGCGACCCGGCGGATCGCCTCGATGATCGAGGCCGGCGGAGTGTCCTTGAGCAGGAAGCCGCTGGCGCCGGCAGCCAGGGCGCGGGTGACGTAGTCGTCGGCGTCGAAGGTGGTCAGCACGATCACCTTGGGCGGGCTGTCCCAGGACTGGATCCGCTCGGTGGCCTCCAGGCCGTCCATGCCGGGCATCCTGATGTCCATCAGCACCACGTCCGGTCGCTGCTCGCGGGCCGCCGCCACTCCCTCGCGGCCGCCGATGGACTGCCCGACCACCTCGATGTCCGGTGCCCCGCCGAGAATCATCATCAGCCCGGAGCGGACCAGGGCGTCGTCGTCGACCACCAGCACCCGGATCGTGGGCGCGGGGGTCAGGGGGTCCACGGCAGCCACCCGTGCAGCTCGAAGACGCTGCCGTCCCGACGGGTGACCAGCCGGCCCCCGGCCAGCTTGGCGCGCTCGCCGAGGCCCACCAGACCCAGTCCGGCACCAGGCGTCACCGCGGTCCTGCCGTTGCCGGCCACCCCCGGCGCGCCGATGCGAGCTGTGGCCAGGCTGCGGGCCGGGTTGCGGATCGTGATGTCCACCCCGGACCGCGCCGAGCCGGACAGGCTGACCAGCACGGTGACGTCCGGCGCGTGCTTGCGGGCGTTGGTCAGCCCCTCCTGCACGATGCGGTACGTCGTGCGCCCGACCTGGTCGGGCATCGTGGCGGCGTCGAGCACCTGGTCGTCGTAGCGGATGCGCATGCCGGACTCCTGGGCCTCCAGGACGAGGGCCGCGAGGTCGCCGAAGGTGGGCTGCGGGCGCTCGCGCCCGGTGACGCCGTCCTCGCTGCGCAGCACCCCGAGCACCTGTCTCAGGTCGGTGAGTGCCTCGTGGGACTTGGCCTGGATCAGCTCGGCGGTGCCCCGCATCTCCTGCGCCGACAGGTCCGTGCGGTAGGCCAGCGCACCCGCGTGCATGGTGATCAGCGAGATCCGGTGCGCCAGGACGTCATGCATCTCGCGCGCGATCCGGGCCCGTTCGTTCGAGCGGCCCTGGCTGACCCGCATCTCCTGCTCGGCCTCGGCCCTCTCCGCACGCTCGCGCAGCGTCCAGAGGAGCTCACGACGCGACCCGACGTACATCCCCCAGACCAGCATCGCAATGGTGAAGGCGAGCCCGACGGCGAAGGTCACCCACCACGGGCCGTCGTCCGGGCTCGGCTCGAAGAGCGGGAACGTGATCGCCCCGGCCATGCCCACGGTCCCGGCGAGCACCACCTGCCAGACGACCCGGCGGGTGGCCAGAGAGACCGACGCCAGCACGGCGGGGCCGGACGCGGTGATCGAGACGGCGCCCGCGAGGTTGGTCAGCATCGCCACGGCCAGGGGCCAGCGGCGGCGGTAGAACGAGAGGACCAGCGCCAGCAGCCCGACCCCGACGTCCAGCACGAAGAGCGGCCGGGCGTCCCGCCACTGCAGCACGGCCGTCGCGGGCCAGATAGCGGCGCTGATCGCGAGCGCCGCTGCGGTTCGCCACAGATGCGCCCGCAGGGTCAGCGGCGGGTTGTACTGCTCGGGGGTGGGCTCGTGCACCCCGCCAGCCTAGGAGTCTTCGGTCGCGATGCGCAGGGCCCGCGGTCGCGATCACCCCCTCCTTAAGTCTCGGCGCGTCGATCCCGCAGGCAGATGCGGGCGCCCGGCGCACGCGGTTGAGTGGAGGCATGATCACAGTTGACGGGGTAAGCAAGAGCTACGGCGGCTTCCGAGCCGTGGACGACGTGTCCTTCACCTGCCTGCCAGGACAGGTCACCGGGTTCCTCGGGCCCAACGGCGCCGGCAAGTCCACCACGATGCGCATCATGGTCGGCCTCACGCCGCCCAGCAGCGGGCGCGTCACCATCGGCGGACACCGCTACGCCGACCTCCCGAACCCGGGACGGCACGTCGGCGTGCTGCTCGACGCGTCCGCCCAGCATGCCGGGCGCACCGGGCGCGAGGTGCTGATGATCGGCGCGGTCACCATGGGCCTCCCGACCTCTCGGGTCGACGAGATGCTGGAGCTGGTCTCCCTCACGCGCGCCGAGTCGAGGCGGCGGGTGAGGAACTACTCGCTCGGGATGCGGCAGCGGCTCGGGATCGCTCACGCACTGCTCGGCGATCCCTCGATCCTGATCCTCGACGAGCCGGCCAACGGCCTGGACCCGGCCGGCATCCACTGGATGCGCGGCCTGCTGCGGGAGTACGCCGAGCGCGGCGGCACGGTCTGCCTGTCCTCGCACCTGCTCCACGAGGTCGAGCGGATCGCCGACGAGCTGATCCTGATCGGCCAGGGCAGGATCGTCGCCCAGGGCACCAAGCAGGACCTCCTGCAGACCCGTGGTGCCTACGTGAAGGCCGTCGAGCAGGAGGTGCTGCGCGACGCCCTGCATCGCGAGGGCATCTCGGCCCAGCCGTCCGGTGAGGGCCTGCGCAGCGACGCGGAGGCGATCCAGATCGGCAAGGTCGCCGCCGCCCACCAGATCACCCTGATCGAGCTGCGGCCCGCAGAGGGCGAAGGGCTCGAGGAGCTCTTCCTCCAGCTCACCGGCGACACCCAGCGCGAAGGAGTCCCCGCATGAGCACCACCACGGCCGAGCCGGCCACCCTCGACATCTCCGGCACCGCGCGGATCGGCTTCCTGCGCCTGCTCCGCGTGGAGATGCGCAAGCTGGTCGACACAAGGGCGAGCCGGTGGCTGCTCATCATGATCGGGGTGGTCACCGCGGCCATCATCGTGATCTTCTTCCTCGTCTCGAAGACCAACGACCGGACCTTCAACAACTTCACCGGCGCGACCGGCATCCTGCAGAGCTACCTGCTGCCGGTGCTGCCGATCATGCTGGTGACCAGCGAGTGGTCCCAGCGCACCGCGCTGACCACCTTCACCCTGGTGCCGAACCGGGGCAAGGTGGTGCTGGCCAAGGTGGTCGTCTCGGTGCTCGCCGGCATCGCCGCGGTTCTGCTCGCCTTCGCGCTCGCCGGGATCGGTGCGGCCCTGGGCGGGGCCAACGACGCGTTCCACGGCGCCGGTGCCGACTGGTTCGGCCGCTTCGGGCTCCTGGAGACCATGGGCATCTTGGAGGGCCTGGCCTTCGGTCTGCTGTTCCTCAACTCCGCGGCCGCCATCGTGGTCTACCTGGTGGTGCCGATCGCCTTCAGCATCGTCGCCAACGTCTGGTCGGCGCTGCGCGACGCAGCCCCGTGGATCGACCTGGGCACCGCGCAGACGCCACTGCAGGACCCGAACGCCCACATCGACGGCCACGACTGGCTGCACCTGCTCACCGCGACCCTGATCTGGATCGTGCTGCCGTTCACGGTGGGCCTGTGGCGGGTGCTTCGCGCCGAGGTCAAGTAGCCGGCGCATGAGGCGGGCGGCGCCGGGCAGGGGGAGACATGGCCCCGGCGCAGCTCGTCCTTCCCCACCAGCTCTTCGTCGAGCACCTGGACGTCGAGCCGGGGACGCTCTTCGTGCTGGTCGAGCCGGACCTGTTCTTCCGGCAGCTGCCGTTCCACAGCCACAAGCTGGTCCTGCACCGGTCCACGATGCGCTCCTTCGAGGAGCGGCTGCAGGGGGCCGGCTTCGCCACGGCGTACGTCGAGACGTCCGGGCAGGCGACCAGCGACGAGCGGCTCGCCGCCGTCCTGCGCGAGCACCGGGTCACCGCGGTGAGGATGTACGACGTGGTCGACGACTGGCTGGACCGCGACCTGCGGGCGGTCTGCCGCACGGTCGGGGCAGCGCTGAGCGTCGAGGAGACGCCGGCCTTCCTGACCAGCCGCCGGGAGATCGAGCAGGCCTTCGACGGGGTCAGACAGCCCCGGATGCAGCACTTCTACGAGCGCCAGCGCCGCCGTCTCGGCCTGCTGATGGACGGCGACAAGCCGGTCGGCGGACGGTGGAGCTATGACACCGAGAACAGGAAGCGGCTCCCGAAGGACGTCGAGGTGCCGCCGATGCCGGAGGCGGCCCGCGGCGAGCACGTGAGGGAGGCGATCGCCTGGGTGCGCGAGGAGTTCCCGGAGAACCCCGGTGATCTCGCGGCCTACCACTGGCCGACGACGCACCGGCAGGCCGAGACCTGGCTGACCCGCTTCCTGGAGGACCGGTTCGCGAGCTTCGGGCCCTATGAGGACGCGATCGCCGTCGACGAGCCGTGGCTGTTCCACTCGGTGCTGAGCCCGCTGGTCAACATCGGCCTGCTCGACCCACGCACCGTCGTCGAGCGGGCCGTGCGGCACGCCGAGGAGCACGACGTGGACCTGCCCAGCGTCGAGGGCTTCGTGCGCCAGGTGATCGGCTGGCGGGAGTACATGCGCGCGACCTACGTCGTGCACGGCCGCACGATGCGCACCCGCAACCTGCTGGGCCTGACCCGCGAGCTCGGCCAGGAGTGGTGGGACGCCACGACGGGCCTCGACCCGGTCGACACCGTGATCCGCCGGGTGACCACCCACGGCTACGCCCACCACATCGAGCGGCTGATGGTGCTCGGCAACGCGATGCTGCTGCTGCGCATCGACCCGGACGAGGTCTACGAGTGGTTCATGACCTTCTTCGTCGACGCCTACGACTGGGTGATGGTGCCCAACGTCTATGCGATGAGCCAGTTCGCTGCCGGCGAGCTGGTCACCACCAAGCCCTACGTGAGCGGGTCGAACTACCTGCGCAAGATGAGCGACGTCGGGCCGGGTGAGTGGACGCAGGCCTGGGACGCGCTCTACTGGCAGTTCGTCGCCGACCACCGCGACGGGTTCGCGGCCA
>JBDTXF010000225.1:0-5675 GCA_040006355.1 Nocardioidaceae bacterium
ACGAGTCGCCCATCAACTCGTCGGGCAACATCACCGCGAACGGCTCGTCGCCGACCGCGGACGACCTCGACCAGCGGTTGCATGTCCTGGTCGTAGAACTTGCCATGCAGCCCCGGCTGCGGATAGGCGTTCGCCATCAGCGAGCGGGTGACGGTGCTGTCCAGGCCCCGCTCGATGCCCTCGTCTAGGGCGTGGGAGCCGAATGCAAGGAAGTCCGAGCACTGCCGTCCCTCCACGTCGATCACCTGGATGTACTGGCCGGCCTTGACCTCATAGCTGCAGGCAGTGGACTTGTCTATCCGCAGGTCCAGCACGGGATCGGCCAGCGGAGCCGGCAGCTCGAACTCGGATGGCAGCCCCCGGGTGCCTCGTCGCACCTCGAGGAGCAGGTCAGAGGGCGGGTTGGCGGACGCTTCGTCGACCCGCATCGTTCGGGCCGGTGCGGCGACGAGAGCCGTGGCGGGCTCCACCGCCGAGAACGTGTGGCGCACCCCTGCCGCCGACCACTCCCCGAAGAGCTCGACGGCACGAAGCAGGTCCGGCTCGACGCCCTGCGCCACCAGGTCGGCGAGCAGCGGCTCACCGACGTCGCCCCTGGCTGCCAAACCCTGCAGCGTCCTCGCCGGAGCGTCCAGCACGATGCCGAGCGCAGCGCCGTCCGCCAGGCCGTTGCGCCCGACCACCGTGACCTCGGCCGACTGCCGGCCGAACCGGTCCACCACCGTCAACTCGTCTCCGGGCAACAGGCGCACACCCGTCACGCCTCCTGGACGCACCCAGTAGGTCTCCAAGCCGGGCTCCGGAGCGACCAGCCCAGGGAGCAGCAACCGGGGCGACGGGCGACGCAGAACCGAGTCCGACCTCGTCAAGACGTCACCTCCGCGGGGGCTGCACATGCCGGAGCGACCCTGCGGCCGCGAAGAGACGGAGTCTACTACCAGGAAACCGGTTGTGGAAGGGACCGCCAGCCGCTGCGTACGAGGGTGCTTTACAGGACCTGTCACCCAGACGATGATGTCCGGCAGTTCAGTGTGTCCAACTTGTCCTGCTCATGGTGCGAGGAGAAAACCGATGGCGGCGTCTGTGGGACCCGGTGGCACCGAGAACGGACGTGCCATCGCCCAGGTGGAGGAGCGCGAGCTGCTCAAGGCGATGTCGTGGTGGGACGGTTTCATGATCGCCCTGGCGAACCCCGGCTTCCTCATCGCTGCGCTGGGAGGATCCATCGCAAGCCTGGGCACGACCGGAGCCTTGGTCCTGTGGCTGGTCTCCGTCTTGATCGGCAGCCTGCAGAACAACATCTACGCCGAGCTCGCCACTATGTTCCCCGAGAAGTCCGGCGGCATCTCCGTCTACGCCCACGAGGCGTGGCGCAAGTACTTCTCGCCGATCGGCGCACTGGCCACGTTCGGCTACTGGTTCGCGTGGTCGACAGTCCTGTCCATCAGTGGCCTCATCTGCGGCACGCTGATCGTCGCGGAGTTCTTTCCGCGCCTCACGTTCTCTGCCAGCGCCTCTCATCTGACCGTCAACGCGCCCGTCCTCATCGCCATCGTGATGCTGCTGCTGGTGTGGGCGTTCAACGCGCGCGGCATCCGGTCCACGGTCTGGTTCTCCTACATCACCGGCGTCCTGCTCATGGTGCCGCTCCTGGTGATGATGCTGGTGCCGTACTTCAGTGGCGACTGGCACGCCTCGAACATGGACTGGGACGTCGGAAAGAACGGCGGGGTGGGTCTGGCACTCACGTGGCTGTACTTCATGGGGTGGTCCTCCTACGGCTTCGAGGCCTGCGCGACGGTGGCTCCTGAGTATCGCGACACGACCCGTGACACGCCCAAGGCACTCCGAAGCGCGGCGGCCTTCTCCGTCTTCGTGTACGCACTGCTCCCTCTGGGGGCCGGCGGCACCTTGGGGACGCAGGCCGTGGCGGCCGATCCCACCTTCATCGTGTTCTACAAGGACGTCCTGGACCGGATCGCCGGTGGCTTCGGGGGTGGCCTGCTGGTCGTCTGCATGGTGTGCGGCATCGTGCTGACCATGAGCACAGCCACGCTCGACGGCTCGCGCGCGCTCTACGGCATCGCGAAGGACGGCATGACCATCAGGTGGTTCGACCACCTGAACAGGTTCAACGTGCCCGGCCGCGGCATGGCGATCGACGCCCTCATGAACATCTTCCTGGTGGTCTTCTTCGGTTCCGCTATCGAGATCCTCGCAGCGGGCAACCTGGGATACATGTTGGCGCACGTCTTCGCCCTGAGCGGATTCGTGCTGCTCCGTCGGGATCGGAAGGAGTGGCCGCGCCCGATCCGGTTGGCGAACATCTGGGTCGTGATCGCCGGGCTCCTGGCCGTGGTCAACCTCCTGTTCGTCGTCGCGGGGGGCTTTGTCTTTGCGGACCAGTACGGATACGGCCTGAGCAAGACCCTCATCGGTGGCTCGGTGCTGGTGATAGCTCTGCTGCTGTACTTCTACCGCCGAATCGTCGAGGACCGAACGAGCATCCAGTGGCGGGAAACAACGCCGCCCGTTCCGCCGAGCAACCCTGCCGTTGTCGAGCGGGGCTGAGCTGTGAAGCCCCGACAGCAACCTCTCCCGAAGGCGTCACTGCGTGAGCGTCTCGCCGGCCATGAACGCCCGAGGACGGCCCTGAAGGGCCCGCCGATCGCGGTGCGGTGCGAGTGCGGGGAGCGACGGGATCTTGTCTACGGCGAGATCTGGCGCTGCAGCTGTGGTCGGTGTTGGAACACCGCCCAGATCGACGCTGAGGAGTACTCCAGGCTCCGCCGGGTGCAGCTGCGCTTCCGTGCGCTGCCCGTCGCACTCGGCCTGGCCACCTCCTTGCTGGCCTTGTTCTTCCTCCTCACCGGCAACACCTTCTCGCTGTTCATCCTGCTGCCGTTCTCGCTCGTGGTGTGGACCGCGCTCGTGCGGCCGGTGCATCGCCGGCGCTACGCAGATGCACTGGGCGAGCTCCCGCGGTGGGAGCTGCGCGCCGAGTAGCCCCTCCGCTCACCGCGCCGCGGCCGCGAGAACCTGGCCCAGCACCACGGTGGCAACTCCCCCAGCCAGTGCGAGGTAGGGCAGCATCCCGGCCCGCTTCGCCGGCGGCCCCGACCTGAGCCCGGAGTCGTCCCCGGAGTCGTACATGGAGGCGGGGAAGACACCCTTGTCCTGCACGAAGTGCCGGTAGCAGAACACCGGCACGATCAGTGCAACGGCGACCAGCCCTGTCGCCATCGCACCCGACCCCCAGACGCTGACTCCCCAACCCAGCAGCAACGCGTTGAAGAACGCGAGGAACGCTCCGATGCCGATCATGACCGTCGGCGCCCGCCAGGGCCGTGGCGTGTCGGCGCGATCCATCCGGTGTATCCACCCGGCGTTGAGGTTCAGGAAGTTGAAGACCATGTAGCAGACGGTCGAGGCCGCGAGCACGAAGATGTAGTCACTCATCAGCAGCAGGACCAGGTTGAACACCAGGTCGGTCCACATCGCTCGGGTAGGGGCACCGTTACGGTTGGTGTATCCCAGGTAGCGGGGAAGCCAACCGTCCTTCGAGCCCTGGTAAAGCGTGCGGGACGAGCCCGCCATGGTGGTCATGATGGTCAGCAACAGTGCCAGGATCAGCATGACGATCAGCAGGTTGCGGAGCACCGCTCCCCCACCGACCATCTGCGCCATGGCCGCGCCGACACCGTTGCCGTTGACGATGCCGGGGGTGCTCAGCCGGTCCACCCCCAGCGCGCCCTGGAAGGTGAACGGCACCACTGTGTACGCCACCAGGCACAGGAGGCCCGCCGAGAATATGGCCTTGGGCGTGTCGCGCCCCGGGTTCTTGAACTCCGAGGTGTAGCAGATGGCCGTCTCGAACGCGTACGCCGACCAGGCGGCGAGGAAGAGGCCACCGGCTATCAGCGTGAACCCGTCAAGGTCCCAGGCACCGCTGAGCGGGACAAAGGGCCTGAAGTTGGTCGACGCCACGTCACCGGTCAACAGCGGCACAACCCCGACGATCAGAAGTGGGACCAGCACAGCCAGACCCACGACGGCCTGCACTCGCGCAGCGCGCAGGATCCCGCCGTGCTGCAGGGCGAAGACGAGGAGCAGGAGGGCGGCCGCGATGAGGAACGTGGCGCTGAAGCGCAGCTCCAAGCCGCCCTTGAGGAAACCGAGGTCGACCAGCCGGACCGACCAGGTGTTGATCGCGGCGTCGGCGGGGAACAGCGCGGTGAGCAGGTACCCGGCAGCGAGGCCGGAACCGATCGTCAGCACCGGGGACCACGCCAGCCAGTTGCACCACACCGAGATCGGCGCGACGAACTTCGAGTAGGGCGCCCAGGCCATCGCGCCGAACACCGACGTTCCGCCGGACTTCTGCGGGAACAAGCCGGCGATCTCCGCGAAAACGAAGCTCTGCATCAGCGCGAGCACCACCGAGACCGTCCACACCAGCGGGGAGACAGCGCCAACCCCTGCGGCGATCGACCCGATGGAGAAGAGCACGAGCGCCGGCACCCCACTGGCGATCCAGAACCCACCCTTCCAACCGATCGATCGCTTCATGCCGCCATCACCGGAGCCTGCAGGCGTTGCTGTCCCGGGTGATGGGAGGGTCTTCGACATTGCAGCCTCCTGGCGGGGCACCTTGGTGGACAGACCTCAGCGGGGACACTACTCAGCGTGCCGCCGAGTCGCTATGGTCTGCTTGGCGTTCCATTGACGGGTTGCGCGTCTGCTCGCCCGAAAGCATCGATGATTGGAGTCACGTTGCCCTACTCCTGGAGAGCCTCCGCACTCGCTGACCGGCACCGCGCCCTCGGTTCCCAGCTCGAGGACTGGAGTGGCATGCCCACTGCCTGGACCTACGACAAGGACATGCAAGAGGAGCACGTGGCCATCCGGACCAAGGCCGGCCTGATGGACGTGTCGGGGCTGAAGAAGGTCCACCTGGTCGGACCGCACTCGCATGCGGTGGTCCACCAGGCGACGACCCGAGACGTCACCAAGATCTACCCCGGCAGGGCCTCCTACGCCTGCATGCTGGACGACCGTGGACTGTTCATCGACGACTGCATCCTCTACCGCACCGGCCCCAACTCCTGGATGGTCGTGCATGGCAGCGGTGCCGGACACGAGCAGCTGACCCGCTCCGCCCTGGGACGGAACGTGGCCGTGCTGTTCGACGACGACCTCCATGACCTCTCGTTGCAGGGGCCCCTCGCCGTGGACTACCTCGCCAAGCACGTCCCCGGGATCCGTGACCTGCCGTACTTCCACCACACCTCCACCCGCCTGTTCGGCCGGCCGGTGACGATCTCGCGCACTGGCTACACCGGTGAGCGCGGCTACGAGATCTTCTGCAAGGCCGTCGACGCGCCGCTGATCTGGGACACGATTCTTGAGGAGGGTGCGGACCTGGGCATCATCCCGTGCCGGTTCACGGTGCTGGACATGCTGCGAGTCGAGAGCTACCTCCTGTTCTACCCCTACGACAACTCCGAGATGTACCCGTTCGCGGACGACCTGCCTGGCGACTCGCTGTGGGAGCTGGGCCTGGACTTCACGGTCAGCCCGGGCAAGGTGGGGTTCCGCGGCGCGGAGGCGCACTACGGGCGACAGGGCAAGGAGCGCTTCAAGATCTTCGGGGTCCTGGTCGAGGGTGACGAGGC
>JBDTXF010000226.1:0-5662 GCA_040006355.1 Nocardioidaceae bacterium
TGGCTGCTCTGCTGGACGCCGCAGAACGACACCGGCTGGCACGACCACGACATCTCCTCCGGGGCGGTCGCCGTGGTGGCCGGTGAGCTCGTCGAGAACAACCTGACCGTCGCCAGCGGGGGTGTGGAGACGCGGATCCCTGCCGGGAAGGCGTTCTCCTTCGGCCCCGAGCACATCCACCGTCTCAACGGCGCGGAGCGCGGCTCGGTCTCGGTGCACGCCTACAGCCCGCCGCTGTGGCGGATGGGGCAGTACGCCGTGAGCGAGGCCGGGGTCCTGCGCCGGGTGTCGGTGTCCTACGCCGACGAGCTGCGGCCCATCGACTGACGGTCCAGCGAGGCCTACCACCCTGTGTCAGTTTCCCAGGGGCCCCTGGGAAACTGACATACCCCCGCCGTTGCAACGTCAGGGGTATGCCGGATTACCAGGGGCCCCTGGGAAACTGGCATGCGATGGCCAACGCGAGACCCAGATCTCGACCGGTCACCGGTTCGTCACGCAACCGCCCTCGCTGGCCGGCGCCGCTGCCCGCACGTCCGATGTCGCGCCGTGAGTGCCTCTGCAGCGACCTGGTGCTCACTGTCTGACGGCAGCGTGGCAGACGACTGCGACCGCACGAACTTCAACAGAAACCTCATCATCGTGCATAGGTTTTGTCACTGGGGGTAGTCGGAGGACTCACGACGAGAGGATGCCGATGTCGGCAGTGCAGCCCGCGAGTCCCCTGGCCTCAGCTCCCGACGCCGGCCTGTTCGGACCGGACTCGGTGACCTGGCGGATCCACGGCGACCCCTCGATGGCGGTGGCCGGGTTCCGTGCCCTCCTGCTGCAGGCGGTGCATCCGCTCGTGATGGCGGGCTTCGATGCCAACTCCGGCTTCCGTGCCGACCCGTGGGGCCGGTTGCAGCGCACGGGTGAGTGGATCGCCACGGTCACCTACGGCACCACCGCGGAGGCGGAGGCGGCCGGCGCGATGCTGCGGCGGCTGCACGGACGCCTGGTCCCGGGCATCGAGCCGGAGACCGGCCGGACCTACCGGGTCGACGACCCGGACCTGCTGCTGTGGGTGCACTGCACCGAGGTCGAGTCGTTCCTGACCACCTACCGCCGCTGCGGTGGCCGGTTGACCGACGCCGAGGCCGATCAGTACGTCGAGGAGATGCGAGCCTCTGCGCGACTCGTGGGACTCGACACGGACACGGTTCCCCGGACGGTCCGCGAGATCGAGGAGTACTACGAGCGGGTGCGACCAGACCTGCACCTGACCGCTGTGGCGCGGCGCAACACGCTGTGGAGCTTTGCCCCGCCGATGCCCAGGTGGGTCTCGCTCGCGACCCCGGCGCGTCCTGCGTGGGTGTCGTTGATGGCGATGTCCGCGGCGATGCTCCCGGTCTGGGCACGCCGGCTGCACGGACTGCCCGGACTTGCCCTCACCGACGTGTCGGCGACCGTGGTCGCCCGGATCGCCCGTCGCTCGCTGTCGATCGTGCCCGGCGACCGGGCCAGCAGCCCGGCTCACCGGGCAGCCCTGCGACGCGTGGCCGGCGATCCCGTCGGTGCGTGAGCGCCCACACCACCAGCCCCACGACGTACGAGGAGCCACATGCAAGCGCTGACCTGGCAGGGAAAACGAGACGTCCGCGTGGAGGAGGTCCCCGACCCGCGCATCGAGACGGCGACCGACGCGATCGTGCGGGTGACGTCGACGGCGATCTGTGGCTCGGACCTGCACCTCTACGAGGTGCTCGGCCCGTTCCTGCATCCTGGGGACGTCCTGGGCCACGAGACGATGGGCATCGTGGAGGAGGTGG
This sequence comes from Nocardioidaceae bacterium, assembly GCA_040006355.1. Lineage (GTDB taxonomy): Bacteria > Actinomycetota > Actinomycetes > Propionibacteriales > Nocardioidaceae > Nocardioides_B. The sequence goes on from JBDTXF010000226.1 coordinate 1,812, forward strand.
GACCCGAGGTCACGCACATCGCGGTGGGAGACCGGGTCGTCGTGCCCTTCAACATCTCCTGCGGGGCGTGCTGGATGTGTCGCCGGGGGCTCTTCGCCCAGTGCGAGACCACCCAGAACCGCGCCACCGGCAAGGGCGCCTCCCTGTTCGGCTACACCGACCTCTACGGCGCGGTGCCCGGAGGTCAGGCCGAGCTGCTGCGGGTGCCGCAGGCGCAGTTCGGGCCGATCAGAGTGCCCGACGAGCATCCCGACGAGCGCTTCCTGTTCCTCTCCGACATCCTGCCCACCGCCTGGCAGGCGGTGCAGTTCGCGGAGATCCCCGACGACGGCACGGCCGCGGTCCTCGGTCTCGGACCGGTCGGGCAGTTCTGTGCGCGGATCGCGCGACAGCTCGGCGCCGCGCGCGTCATCGGCGTCGACACGGTCCCGGAGCGCCTGGAGATGGCGCGCCGGCACGGCATCGAGGTCCTGGACGGCCGCGACGTCGACGACGTGGCATCCGCCCTGATCGAGCTGACGGGAGGCCGGGGGCCGGACGGCGTGATCGACGCGGTCGGCATGGAGGCCCACGACTCACCGGTGGGCAAGGCGGCCCACGCCGTCGTCGGCGTCCTACCGGACGCCCTGGCGAAGCCGATGACCGACAAGATGGCGATCGACCGGCTCGGGGCCCTGCGCACCGCGCTGAAGGCGGTGCGTCGGGGCGGCACGGTCTCGGTCAGCGGCGTGTACGGCGGGGAGGCCGACCCGATGCCGATGATGGAGATGTTCGACCGGGGCATCAGCATGCGCATGGGCCAGTGCCACGTGAAGCGCTGGATCGAGGACATCCTGCCGCTCGTGATGGACGACAGCGACCCGCTCGGCACCCTGGACATGACCACGCATCACCTGCCGCTGGCCGAGGCGGCGCACGGCTACGAGATCTTCCAGGGCAAGCAGGACAAGTGCATCAAGGTGGTGCTGAAGCCGTGACCGGCGAGTCCTCGCGCGTCGTCGTGGTGACCGGTGCCTCGTCGGGCATCGGCCGCTCGGCGGCCCACCAGCTCTCGGCCGAGGGAGCCCGTCTGGTGCTGGCGTCCCGCTCGGCGGAGAGCCTCGAGCAGGTGCGCCAGGAGTGCGTCGCGCGCGGGGCGGCAGACGTCGTGGCTGTCGCGACGGACGTCGGACACGGCGACCAGGTGACCCGACTGTTCGACACCGCCGTCGAGCGGTTCGAGCAGGTGGACGCCGTCCTGCACTGCGCCGCCGTGCTCGCCTACGGACGGTTCGTGGACGTGCCCTCCGACGTGTTCGACAAGACCCTGCAGACCAACGTCACGGGCACGGCGAACGTCGCCCGCAGTGCTCTGCAGCAGTTCGAGCGCCAGGAGCACGGGTCCCTGGTCGTGGTCGGGTCGGTGCTCGGCAAGATCGTCACCCCCTACATGAGCACCTACTGCGTGAGCAAGTGGGCCCTGCAGTCACTCGTGCGGACGCTGCAGATCGAGACTCGGCAGCAGCGCCGCATCCACGTCAGCCTGGTGACTCCCGGTGGTGTGAACACCCCGATCTACGACCAGGCCGGCAGCTACGCCGGACACGCCGGTCATCCGCCGCCGCCGGTCAACGCTCCCGAGACGGTGGCGAGGGCTGCGGTGGCGGCCATCGACAGGCCCGGTCGCGACATCGCCGTCGGCCCGGTCAACTGGCTGATGGTGACCGGGTTCCGAGCCCTGCCCGGGGTCTTCGACGGCATCGTCGGGCCGATGATGCGGCTGGTGGGGATGCAGCGAGCGCCGGTGGAGGCGACCCCCGGCAACGTGCACGAGCCCGACGCGGCACGGGAGTCCGTGCACGGCCGGTGGCCCCATGTCTGGGGCTGACCGGGCGTGACCTCCGTCAGCCGCACGGAGCTTGCTCGCGGTCTGTGGGGTGCGGCGCTCGTCCTGGCTCCCGGACCGGTGCTGCGCCACGTGCACGGCGTCGGTGAGGGTGGCCCCGGGGTGGTGGTCCTGCGGGTCCTGGGGGCACGCCACCTCCTGCAGGCGGCTGCCGTCACCGTCCGGCCCACCCCCCGGATGCTGCTGCTCGGTGCTGCCGTCGACCTCAGTCACTGCCTGTCCGCGGTGCCGCTCGCCCTGGCCGGCGGTCGCTACGCCCGGGCGGGTGCGGTCGAGACGACGGTCGCCGCGGCGTGGACGGCTGCGGAGGCCGCTCGTCGGCGCTCGGCGGTGCACGGGTCCCGCGCCTGAGCGGTGACGCCTAGCGGCCCACCCGGTAGCACACGTGGGTCGCCCAGGGGGAGTGCTCGGCCTCCACGAGCTCGAGCGGGCTCACGGTGTCCGCGTCGAAGACCCGCTCGCCCGAGCCGAGCAGCACGGCGGCGAGGTCGAGCGTCAGCTCGTCGAGCTCACCGGCGGCGAGCGTCTGGCGCACGACCGACGCCCCACCGGCGATGTCGACATCGCCACCTCCGGCCGCGCGGGCCAGCTCCAGGGCCTCCGCCAGGCCCCCGGTGACGAAGTGGAACGTGGTCCCGCCCGCCATCGCGAGAGGGTCGCGGGCGTGATGGGTCAGCACGAAGACCGGTGCGTGGTAGGGCGGCTCCTCGCCCCACCAGCCACGCCACTCCCCGTCGTACGTCGACCACGCGCCCCTCACCGGGCCGAACATGTGGCGCCCCATCACGTAGGCCCCGCGAGGACGCAGCAGAGCCACGGTCCAGCGGGCGTCCACCTCGTGCCCGGGCTGGTCGGCGTCGAAGTGCCACTGGTGCAGCGTCAACCCGCCGCGTCCGATGGGGTCGTTGACGCTCTGGTGCGGGCCGGCGACGAAGCCGTCGAGCGAGCAGGAGAGATGGGCGGTCGTGAAGGTCATGACCGGTCAGACCTCCGTCGACGTGCCGCCTCATCGGTGTCGAGGCGTGGTGGTCTCAACTGCCGCGCAGCCCGGGGAAGTCATCGTCGCGCCACTCGCGGGAGCCGTCCTCGAACTGTGCCGAGCCGGCCGCCAGCTCGTTCTCGCGCCCCCGGAGCTCGACCCGCCTGATCTTCCCCGAGATCGTCTTGGGAAGGTCGTAGAACTCCACCCTGCGCACCCGGAGGTACGGCGCGAGGTGGTCGCGGGCGTACCTCAAGATGTCGTGCGCGGTCTGCTCGGTCGGCTCGAAGCCCGGGGCGAGGGCGATGTAGGCCTTCGGGACGGCGAGCCGCAGCGGGTCGGGTGCCGGGACGACGGCCGCCTCGGCGACCGCGGGATGCTCGATGAGGACCGACTCGAGCTCGAACGGGCTGATCTTGTAGTCGGAGGCCTTGAAGACGTCGTCGGTGCGGCCGACGTAGGTGATGTAGCCGTCTTCGTCACGACTCGCGATGTCACCGGTGTGGTAGAAACCGCCGGCCATCGCACTGTCGTTGCGCTCGTCGTCACCCTGGTAGCCGGTCATCAGGCACAGCGGGTGGGCGGCGAGGTCCAGACAGATCTCGCCCTCGCCGACCGCTGGGACCGGCTGCTCGGTGACCGGATCGACGAGGACCACCGGGACGCCCGGCAGCGGCTTGCCCATCGATCCCGCCTTGACCTGCGTCCCGGGGGTGTTGCCGACCTGCACGCTCGTCTCGGTCTGCCCGTAGCCGTCGCGGATCGTCAGCCCCCACTGGGCACGGACCTGCTGGATCACCTCGGGATTGAGCGGCTCGCCGGCGCCCACCACCTCTCGCAGGGTGCCCGGACCGCCGGAGAGGTCGGAGGTGATCAGCATCCGCCAGACCGTCGGCGGCGCGCAGAACGACGTGACCTCCCGCTCGCGCAGCTGGTGGAGCAGGGCGCCCGCGTCGAACCGCGTGTAGTTGTAGAGGAAGATCGTCG
>JBDTXF010000227.1:0-5636 GCA_040006355.1 Nocardioidaceae bacterium
GTCCAGCCGCCGGCCTGGTTGCCGATGTTGTCGGCGTTGCTGCCGGCGACGTAGACGTTCGTGCCGGGCGCGACCGGCAGCACCCGCCTCTTGTTCTTCAGCAGCACCTGCGACTCCGCGGCAGCGCGACGGGCGAGCCGGTGGTGGGCGGCCGAGCCGACCCTGCCGATGTTCGTGCGGTCGGTGTAGGGGTGCTCGAACAGCCCGAGCTTGAACTTCGCCGTCAGGATCCGCGAGACGGCGTCGTTGATCCGGCTCCGGCGGACGTCACCGTTGCGGACCTCGGCGAGCAGCGTGGTCTCGAACTTCGCGGCGGTGTTCGGCTCCATGAACATGTCCACGCCGGCGTTCACCGACGTCCGCACCTGCTCCTCGTAGGTGCCGGGGATCTGCTCGATCGCGTTGTAGTCGCTGATCACGAAGCCCTTGAAGCCCATCTGCCTCTTGAGCACGCCGGTGACCAGCTGCTTGTTGGCGTGCATCTTGGTCGGGTTGCCGACGCCGTCGCCCTTCCAGTCCACCGAGGAGTAGGACGGCATCACCGTGCCGACGTGGTGCTTCCGGACGGCCGGGACGTACTGCTGCAGCGCCTTGCGCCAGAAGTCGCGGCGGGTGGTGATCGAGATGCCCTGGTCGATCGTGTACTTGCTGTCCGGGTTGCCGGTGCCGTAGGTCGTGTCGCCGTCCCCGGCGAAGTGCTTCGCGGTGGCGAGCACCCGGTCGGGGTTCTTCAGCTGGCCCGGCCCGCCCTGCAGTCCGTCGATCGCGGTCTCCATCTTCTCGACCAGCCGCGGGCTCTCGCCGAACGACTCATACGTCCGACCCCAGCGGTCGTCCTGCGCCGCGCACAGGCACGGCGCGAACGCCCACTGCGGCCCCGAGGCGCGAGTCTCCTGGGCGGCCACGTGATAGACGCGGCGCACCAGGCCCGCGTCGCGGCTCGCACCGAGCCCGATGTTGTGCGGGAACACCGTGGCGCCGTAGAGGTTGCCGTGCCCGTGCACCGAGTCGACGCCGTAGATCAGCGGGATGTGCAGCCGGGTGGCGAGCGCCTTCTGCTGGAAGCCGTCGACCATGTCGGCCCAGGCGGTGGCGGTGTTGGGGGTCGGGACCGAGCCGCCCCCGGAGAGCAGGCTGCCGAGCCCGAGAGTGGTGACCTGCGTGGGGTCGTCGGCGACCGCCGCCCTCTCGGCCTGGGTCATCTGGCCGATCTTCTCCACGAGGGTCATCCGCCCGACGAGGTCGGCGACCCGCTGCCTGACCGGCAGCGACGCGTTCTCATACGCCGGCCCGCGGATGGCCGTGGCCGAGCTGGTCGAAGGTGGTGCTGCCGCGCCGGACAGGGCCGGCACGAGCACGGCGGCGCCGAGACCGGCTGCCGTGAGAGCGGTGATGCGCGAGCGCGCGGAACGATGCCGCATGTGTCCTCCCGAGTGAGGTGACGCGAATGTACAAAGCCACGTAACCGGTTCAGTGGGGGGCGTGTCAATGGGTGGTCCCGCTGCCGGTTTCCCAGGGGCCCCTGGGAAACCGGCATCACCCCAGCGTTGCAACGGCAGGGCAATGCCAGTTCTGTCAGGGCCACACCGGCCACACCGGCCAGCCGGACGACGTACGACGATCCAGTCGCCGACGCGATCAGGCAGCGTCGTGCGAGGCGACGGAGGTCGTGCGTGGCCGGGCGACGGCCCCTAGCGCGGGAGCCCGGAGCCGACGGAGCGGCCTGGCCACGGAATACCGTTCGCATCCCCCTGGTTGTGCAGGCTGCCGGCCCGCATCATGTCCCCGGGTCTCACCTTCAGCCGCTGCGAGCGGCCACCTGCCGAGAGGCGACTGGCGGGCCGGCACTCAGCCGCTACGACGCGACGACTCGGGCAGGCAGCCTCAGCGGATCCGTCCGTAGGAGACGCTGCGCGTCCAGATCCGCTCGCGGTGCACCCGCTCCCCGCTGCGGGGGGCGTGCCAGATCGTGTTCCGCCCGGCGTAGATGCCGACGTGGTAGACCCGTCCGTGGCTGCGGAAGAACACCAGGTCACCGAGACGACGGTGCGACCTCGTCACCCGGTGCGCGAAGCGGGCCTGGGCCCGCGAGGTGCGGGGGAGCCGCTTGCCGACCCGGGCGAAGACCCATCGGGTGTAGCCGGAGCAGTCGAAGGCCCGCGGTCCGGAGGCGCCGTAGCGGTAGGGCGCTCCCTTCTTCGAGGCGGCGATGTGCAGGACGTGCCGGGCGGTGGACCGGCTCAGGGCGTCGGCCGGGGGAGCGGTGAACGAGGTGGAGGCCACCAGGGCGACGATCACCAGGAGGACCTGGACGAAGCAACGACGAATGGACATGCGGGACCCTTCGGCAACGCCTGCGAGCGATGTCCTGTCGGGTTCGGATCCGAAGTGCCCGGCCGTCGGCTCGCGCCGGTGGCTTCACCCCTAGGCACGTCCCGTGGTGGGTCGTGCCGTCGTGCTGGGTCGTCCGCGCCCACACTGTCGCGTTCGATCGCGCTGGCACCCGGCCCATGGTGGGCTTCAGCGTGGGCCGGGTAGCCCCGCCGATGCCGACGAGGACCTGGTGCGGCTCCGCACACGAGGTGCCCCCCGGAGTCGCTGGAGCGTATCGGTCACGAGCCGGCCATGTCACTGGTCGAGCCGGTAAAACCCTCAGGACAGCCCGAGGATGCGGCCGTCGTCGGTCAGGTCGATGTGCTTGGAGGCGGGCACCGCGGGCAGTCCGGGCATCGTCATCACGTCGCCGCACACCACGACCACGAGGCCCGCGCCCGCGGACAGCCTGACCTCGCGCACGTGCAGCTCGTGGCCGGAGGGAGCGCCCCGCAACGAGGCGTCGGTGGAGAAGGAGCACTGCGTCTTGGCCACGCACACCGGCAGGCCGCCGTACCCGTCGGCCTCGATCCGCTGGAGCCCTCGCTTGGCCTTGCCGTCCCAGGTCACCTCGCCCGCGCCGTACAGCCGTCCGGCGAGCCGCTCGATCTTCGCGGCCAGGGAGAGGTCGTCGGCGTAGGTCAAGGCGAAGGTGTACGGCGAGGGCTCGTCGATCACCCGCAGCGCGCACGCCGGACTTGCGGCAGGTGATGTCCACGAACTTCTCGGCCCCGAGGGCGTCGCGCAGCAAGCACCGTCATCGCGCCGTCGGCATCGAGGTCCCGGGCGGTGACCCGCTGCTTGTCGCGGGTGTAGCCGACGACGATGTCGCCGATCCGGCGCTTGAGGTCGGCCCACGACTCGGTCAGGCAGAAGATCGCCATCAGCTCGGAGGCCACCACGATGTCGAAGCCGTCCTCGCGAGGGAAACCGTTCGCGACCCCGCCGAGGCCGACGACCGTCTCCCGAAGGGCCCGGTCGTTCAGGTCGACCACCCGCTTCCAGCTGATGCTGCGGACGTCGAGGTCGAGCCGGTTGCCGTGGTGGACGTGGTTGTCGATCAGGGCCGACAGCAGGTGGTGAGCGGCCGCGATCGCCGCGAAGTCGCCGATGAAGTGCAGGTGGAGTCGACCATCGGGGCCACCTGCGCACGGCCCCCACCGGCAGCGCCGCCCTTCTTCCCGGACACCGGCCCATCGACGACTCGCGCAGGCACGCGATCGCCCGGTGGCCGAGGCCGTGCATAGCGTCGCTCAGCCCGACCGTGGTGGTGGTCTTGCCCCGCCGTCAGGGGTGGGCGAGAGAGCGGTCACCAGCACCAGCCGGCCCGGAGGGCGAGCCGGAGCATGACAGTCCTTTGCTGCGTTCGCTGGGCGACGGGCCAGTCAGCGAAAACGTGTCCCCCTGGCCGATCGACCCGTGAGCGGTAGCGGCACGGCGCGCGGCCTCTCACGGGGACCGCCCCGTAGGTTTGCCCCGTGGCCGGACCCGTGGATCGCGTCGACGACTTCCAGCGACGGCACGCGGTGGTCGGCTTCCCCCTTGCGGTGATCTACAAGTTCTTCGACGACCAGGGCAACTACCTCGCTGCGGTGGTGACGTACTACGCCTTCGTCTCGGTGTTCCCGCTGCTGCTGATCGCCTCCTCGATCCTGGGCTTCCTGCTGCAGGGCGACGCCCACCTGAAGAACCAGGTGCTGTCCTCCGCCCTCAGCCAGTTCCCGATCGTCGGCACCGAGCTCGGCGACCCGAAGGGTCTCCAGGGCAGCACCTCGGCGGTGGTCTTCGGCTCGATCGCCGCGCTGTACGGCGTCCTCGGGCTCGGCCAGGCCGCGCAGAACGCCGTGAACGTCGTGTGGGCGGTGCCGCGCAACAGCCGGCTCAACCCGGTGCTGGCCCGGCTCAGCAGCCTGCTCCTGCTGGTCCTCGCCGGGCTGACCGTGCTCGGGGTGACCGTGCTGTCCAGCGTCGCGAGCCACGCCGACATGTTCGGGTCCGACCTGCACCGTGGGGTGGGGTGGCTGCTCAAGCTCGGCTCGATCGGCCTCAACGCGCTGGTGCTCGCCGGCATGATGCGGTTGGCGACGACCCACCGGCAGAGCTTCCGGTCCTCGCTGCCCGGCGCGATCGCGGTCGCGCTGATGTGGCAGCTGCTCCAGTCGCTCGGCGGGGTGTACGTCGGCCGGGTGATCTCCCGGGTCAGCGACGTGAACGCCGTGTTCGCCATCGTCCTGGGCTTGCTGGCCCTGCTCTACATCGCCTCGGTGATGGCCGTGGTCGGGCTGGAGATCAACGTGGTGCTCACCCGCCGGCTGTTCCCGCGCGCCCTCCTCACGCCCTTCACCGATGCGGTCGAGCTCACCGAGGGGGACCGCAGGGCCTACGCCGACTACGCCAAGGCGCAGCGGCACAAGGGCTTCGAGCGGGTCCGGGTGACGTTCCGCCGGCCCGAGTAGCAAACCCACCCCTGCTAGGGAGCGCGCTACTCGGCACCGATCGCGTCCAGCACGTCGAGCCGCGCTGCGCGCCGGGCCGGCAGGACCGCGGCCAGCACCCCCGCGAGGGCTGCGAGGACCACGAAGACCACGAGCTGGATCCAGGGGATGGAAAGCACGTTGATGCCCTGGTCGGCGATCGCGCGCTGGAGGGTGATCCCGAAGACCAGTCCCATGCCGACCCCGAGGACCGCGCCGAGCACGGCCACGATCACCGACTCGAGCCGCACCATCCGGCGGAGCTGGCGCCGCGACAGACCCACGGCCCGCAGCAGACCGATCTCCCGGGTCCGCTCGATGACCGACAGGGCCAGGGTGTTGACGATGCCGAGCACCGCGATCACCACCGCCAGCCCGAGCAGGGCGTAGATGAAGTAGAGGAAGACGTTGATCTGGCTCTTCTGCTGCTGGGCGTACTGCTGGGGGTCCTTGACGGTGACCGTCGGCAGCGGCTTGATGATCCTGGTGATCCCGGCCCGGACCGCGGCGGTGTCCCCCGCGGGCGTCTTGGTGACGTAGACCAGCGAGTCCAGCGGCTTGAGCCCGCCCTTGACGAAGGCGTCCGGGGTCACCAGGTAGTTGGCCGGCAGGGCACCGGCGGCGTCGAAGACCGCCACCAGCTTCAGACGCACCGTGGCGCCCTGGAACCTGAGCGGGACGATGTCCCCGAGGCGGTAGCCGCGTCGGGACGCCGACGCCGACGCCATCGCGATCGTGCCGGGCCGCAGTGCCAGCAGGGAGCCCTGCTTCATCGGCACCGCGAGTGCG
>JBDTXF010000228.1:0-5635 GCA_040006355.1 Nocardioidaceae bacterium
GGGCGAGGTCGACGCGCCCGGGATACATCGCCAGCAGCGTGCGGAACGTCTCGGCGACCTTGAACGGCGCGTGGTTCGGCAGCATGATCCCGGCCGCGCCGACCCGGATGCTGTCGGTCCTCGCGCCGATGTGCGCGGTGAGGATCTCCGGGGCACTGCAGGCCAGGCTGGACATGTTGTGGTGCTCGGAGACCCAGTAGCGGTGGTAGCCGGCGTCCTCGACGGCCTGCGCGATCTTCACGGCCCCGGCGATCGAGTCGGAGGCCCGCTCGCCGTGCTCGATCCCGACGAAGTCGAGGACGGCGAGGGGCAGCGGGACGGAGGTCATAGCAGTGCAAGGCGGGCAGCGGCGCCGCTATTCCGCGGGCACCGGCCCCACCAGCGTCATCGTCTGCCGGGCGATCTCCCACTCCTCGTCGGTCGGCACGACGAGCACGGCGACCTCGCTGCCGTCGGGTGAGACCGTCATCGGCGCGGTGCAGCGTCTCTGGTTGAGCCCCGGGTCGACGACGATGCCGAGCCGCTCGAGGCCGGACAGCGATGCCGCCCGGACCTCGGGGGAGTTCTGGCCGACGCCGGCTGTGAACACCACCGCGTCGACCGTGCCGAGCACGGCGTAGTAGGCGCCGACGTAGGACCGGATGCGGTGGTTGTAGACGTCGACCGCGAGCTGCGCCTGCGCGTCACCGGCCTGGCAGCGCTCGGTCAGCTCGCGGAAGTCGACCGACCCGGAGAGCCCCTTGAGGCCGGACTCCCGGTTGAGGACCCGGTCGACCTCGTGGACCGACCAGCCGAGCTGGCGCTCCAGGTGCGCGTGCAGAGCCGGGTCCACGTCACCGGAGCGGGTGCCCATCACCAGCCCCTGCAGGGGGGTGAGCCCCATCGAGGTGTCCACCGAGCGACCGCCGCGGACCGCGCACGCGGACGCACCGTTGCCGAGGTGCAGCACCACCATGTTGAGCTCCTCGACCGGCCTGCCGAGCAGCGCGGCCGACGCCCGCGTCACGAAGGAGTACGACGTCCCGTGGAAGCCGTAGCGCCGGATCCCGTGGTCGTCGCGCAGGGACAGCGGCACGGCGTAGGTGTAGGCCGACTCGGGCAGGGTCTGATGGAACGCGGTGTCGAAGACGACCACCTGGGGCAGGTCGGGGAACAGCGTGCGGGCGGTGGAGATGCCCTCGACGCTGGCGGGGTTGTGCAGCGGCGCGAGCGGCACGAGCGCCTCGACGCCGGCCACCACCTCGTCGTCGACCAGGACGGGGGCCGAGAAGCGCGCGCCACCGTGCACCACCCGGTGGCCGACCGCGCGCAGGTCCACGTCGCGGAGCCGAGGACCGTGGTCCTCGAAGGCGTCGAGGACGGTCCGCAGCGCATCTGCGTGGGTGGCGAACGACCGCTCGGTGCGGTGGTCGCCCTGCGGCCCGTGGTGGGTGAGCACACCGCCCGGCTCACCGATCCGCTCCACGAGGCCGGAGGCGTCGGCCCGGCCGGAGACGGCGTCGACCAGGGAGTACTTCAGCGACGACGACCCGGCGTTCAGCACCAGCACCCAGGAGGTCACGCGAGGCCCTGGGCCTGGATCGCGGTGATCGCGACGGTGTTCACGATGTCGCGCACCGTCGAGCCGCGGGACAGGTCGTTGACCGGCTTGCGCAGCCCCTGGAGGATCGGCCCGACCGCGACCGCACCCGCCGAGCGCTGCACCGCCTTGTAGGTGTTGTTGCCGGTGTTGAGGTCCGGGAAGACGAAGACGGTCGCCCGCCCGGCGACCGAGGAGTCGGGCAGCTTGGTGCGGGCCACCGCGACGTCGATGGCGGCGTCGTACTGGATCGGGCCCTCGACGAGGAGCTCGGGAGCCCGCTCGCGGACCAGCGCGGTCGCCGCAGACACCTTCTGCACATCGGTGCCCGTGCCCGAGGCCCCGGTCGAGTAGGACAGCATCGCGATCCGGGGCTCCACCCCGAACGCCGCGGCCGTGGCCGCCGAGGAGATCGCGATGTCAGCGAGCTGCTCCGCGGTCGGGTCGGGGTTGACCGCGCAGTCGCCATAGACGAGCACCTGGTGCTCCAGGCACATGAAGAACACCGAGGAGACCACCGAGACGCCGGGCACCGTCTTGACCACCTCCAGCGCCGGCCGGATGGTGTGGGCCGTGGTGTGCACCGCCCCGGAGACCATCCCGTCCGCCAGCCCGAGCTCGACCATCATGGTGCCGAAGTAGGACACGTCCCCCATCACCGCACGGGCGTCCTCGATCTCGATGCCCCGGTGCCGGCGGCGCTCGAAGTACGCCAGGGCGAACCGCTCGTGCAGCTCGGTGTCGAGGGGGCTGAGCAGCTGCGCGGCCGCGACGTCCACCCCGAGGCCCGCGGCCGCGGCGGTGATCCTGAGCGGGTCACCGAGCAGCGTCAGGTCGGCTACCCCGCGGCGCAGCAGGATGTCGGCCGCCCGCAGGATCCGGTCCTCGTCACCCTCGGGCAGCACGATATGGCGACGGTCCGCCACGGCCCGGTCGATCAGCTGGTGCTCGAACATCAGCGGGGTGACCGCCTCGGTGCGGGCCACCTCCAGCCGGTCGAGCAGGGCGTCGCCTTCGACGTGGTCCGCGAACAGCGACAGGGCGGTGGCCAGCTTGCGGGTGGACCCGCGGACCAGCCGGCCCCGCACGCCGTTGAGCGCCGTCGTGGTCGCGTGCGTGCCGAGGTCGGTGGCCACGATCGGCATGGTGGTCCCGATGCCCTCGAGCAGCCGGGTCACCTGCGGCGCGAGACCGATGCCGCCGTTGAGCACGATGCCGGTGATCTGCGGGAAGCTCGCCGACACGTGCGCGGTGAGCACCCCGAGCACGATCTCGGGCCGGTCGCCGGGGGTGATCACGACAGCACCCTCGAACAGACGGTCCAGGACGTGTGGCAGCGTCATCGCGGCGACCACGAACCCGGTCGCCTCGCGCGCCATCAGTGCCGGGTCGCCGCTGACCAGGGTGCCGCCGCAGGCCGCCATCAGGTCGGTCACCGATGGTGCGCTGAGCAGCGGCTCCTCCGGGATCGCGTAGGCGAGCACCGCGTCGACGGCGATCGCCGCGGCGTCCTCGACGACCTGCTTGTGGTCGACCCGGTTGGCGATCACCGCGAAGAGCGTCCCGTGCTGGGCACGCAGCTCGGCCGCGCTCAGTGCCGTCATCGTGTGCAGGTCCTGGGGGCTGCGTCCCGAGCCGTTGAGCACCAGCAGCACAGGTGCGCCGAGGTTGGCGGCCACCCGGGCGTTGTAGGAGAACTCGGTCGGCGTGCCGACGTCGGTGTAGTCGCTGCCCAGCACGAGCATCGCCTCGCACTGCCCGGCGACCCGGTGGTAGCGCTCGACGATCCGGTCCATCGCCGCCTCGGGGTCGGCGTGGACGTCGTCGTAGGTGACCCCGACGCACTCGTCGTAGCTCAGCTGCACGGCGTCGTGGGAGACCAGCAGGTCGAGCACGTAGTCACGACCGTCGTGCGCGGTGTCCGCGCGCACCACCGGCCGGAAGACCCCGACCCGGCCGACCCGTCGAGACAGCTGCTCGAGGAGCCCGAGCGCCACCGTCGACTTGCCGGTGTAGCCCTCGACCGAGGCCACGTAGACACTGCTGCCCGTGCTCGTGCCCATCCCCATGTCCGGAGACTAGCCGTGCGCCGCCGGGTAGCGTGCCTCACACCAACCTGCGAAGGCGGAGGCATCCCATGGAACGCGAGATCGACGTGGTCCTCGACGGCTACTCCTACACCGAGTGCCCCCGCTGGCACGAGGGACGGCTCTGGTTCGCCGACTTCTACCTGCACCAGGTGCTCTCCGCGAACGCCGACGGGTCCGACGTACGCGTGGAGGCGGAGGTGCCGCAGCAGCCGTCGGGCATCGGCTGGCTGCCGGACGGCCGGCTGCTGGTCGTCTCGATGCGGGACAGCAGGCTGCTGCGGCGGGAGCCCGCCGGCGAGCTGGTCGAGCACGCCGACCTGTCCGCGCACGTGACCGGGCACCCCAATGACATGGTCGTCGACGACCTCGGGCGGGCCTACGTCGGCAACTTCGGCTTCGACCTGATGTCCGGCGCCGAGATCGCGGCGGCGTCCCTGCTGCGCGTCGACCCGGACGGGACCGTCCACACGGTGGCCCAGGACCTGCTGTTCCCGAACGGCGCGGTGATCACGCCCGGCGGCACCCTCATCGTCGCGGAGACATTCGGCAACCGGATCGCCGGCTTCGACATCGACGGCGACGGGTCGCTGGGCAACCGCCGCGACTGGGCGTGGTTCGGCGACGTGCCCGAGAGCACCGCGATCGGGGAGGCGCTCCCGCAGCTCGCGGTCGCGCCCGACGGCATCTGCCTCGACGAGGAGGGCGCGGTGTGGGCTGCCGATGCGCTCAACGGGCGGGTGATCCGGGTGCGCGAGGGCGGCGAGATCCTCGAGGAGATCCACCTCGACTCCGGGGTGTTCGCCTGCATGCTCGGCGGGGACGACGGCCAGACGCTGTTCTTGTCGACCGCCCCCGACTTCGACGAGCACGCTCGCAGCGCGGCCCGGGAGGCGCGGGTGCTGGGGGTGCGGGTCGACGTCCCCCACGCCGGGCGGCCCTGAGCCGACCGGTCAGTCGAGCCAGTGGATGTCGGAGGGCACGTCGACCGAGTGCTCCTCCAGCCACAGCATCGGGATCACCTCGAGCGCCCGCTCGTTGGTCGAGGCCAGCACCACCGGGGCGACGGCACCGTCCTGGTAGGCCTGCGCCCACCGGGACGCCACCACACACCAGCGGTCCCCGGGGTGCAGGCCCGGGAAGCCCCACTCCGGCCTCGGCGTGGACAGGTCGTTCCCGACGGCCCTCTGGTGGGCGAGGAACTCGGTGGTCATCACCGCGCACACGGCGTGGAGACCGACGTCCTGCGGCCCGCAGGCGCACGAGCCGTCACGCTGGAAGCCGGTCATCGGGTCGGTCCCGCAGGGCTCGAGCTCCCCGCCCAGCACGTTGCGCTCGCTCATGGAGCCAGCCTGCCACGTCCGGGCGGGGAACCCGGTCAGCCGATGTGGGTCCGCAGGCCGTAGCCGAACCGGTAGAGCGGGTCGTAGTGCGCGTCCCCGACGTTGATCGGCTCCTGGGCGAGCGTGCGCGGCCAGCTCACCGGAAGCTGCCCGGTGTAGGCGTGCCGGCCGAAGAGGTCGTCCGCGACGCCGGCGCCCTCGCTGCCGGGCAGCCAGGCCGCGACCAGCCCGTCGATCTCCTTGCGCTGGGCCCGGTCGATGATCATCGGCCGACCGGACACGACCACCACGACGCACCTCTTGGCCGAGGCGCAGACCCGGTCGATCGCGGTCTTGTCCGCGTCCGAGAGGTTCATGGTCTGCGAGGGCCGGGGGATGTTGTGGTCCGCCGGGTCGTAGGGCCAGCCGGGGCCGCCGACGTCGCCGAAGCCCTCGGAGTACGGCGTCTCGCCGACCACCACGACGCCGGTGTCGCGGCGGCGGATCGGCGCCGACGCGTCCTGGCTGAACGTGACGTCGCCGCGCGCCGCGCCGCCGATCCCGTCGAGGATCGTCTGCCCGGGGATCACGTTCGTCGAGCCGCCCTGCCAGGTCAGCGTCCAGCCGCCGGCCTGGTTGCCGATGTT
>JBDTXF010000229.1:0-5605 GCA_040006355.1 Nocardioidaceae bacterium
GGCCCGGGCCGGGCCGGCGCCGACGACGATGACGTCGGCCTGCCGCACGTCCGCGGTGGTCCGGGTCATGCGGGGCACCTCTCCACTGGATGGAACCGGGGGTTTCATGTGCCTTTGTGAATTGCTTCACGAGCGGCCTTCACAGAGTCTAGAGGCCCAGGTCACATCCTGCGACCCGGGTCCCCCCTCGAGTCCCACCCGTGCCGACCCGGCCCGTCTGCAGGTCTCAACCCCGCCGAGCCGGCCCGTCTGCAGGGTTGAGACGTGCAGACGGGCCGGGTCAGCGGGTCACGCGGTGGCGTGGTGCAGGGCCACGATGCCGCCGGAGAGGTTCAGCCAGCACGGGCTCGTCCAGCCCGCGGCCGCGATGCGGGCGGCGAGGCGCTCCTGGTCCGGCCAGGCGCGGATCGACTCGGCGAGGTAGACGTAGGCGTCCGGGCTCGAGGACACCGCACGGGCCACGGGGGGCAGCGCGCGCATCAGGTACTCGACGTACGCCGTGCGGAAGGGTGCCCAGGTCGGGTGGCTGAACTCGCACACCACCAGCCGGCCGCCCGGCCTGGTGACCCGGAGCATCTCGCGCAGCCCGGCGTCCGGGTCGACGATGTTGCGCAGCCCGAACGAGATCGTCACCGCGTCGAAGGTGTCGTCGGCGAACGGCAGCCGGGTGCCGTCGCCGGCCGTGAAGCCCAGGCGCGGTCTGGCCCGCTTGCCGACCCGGAGCATCCCGAGCGAGAAGTCACAGGGCACCACCTGCGCGCCACGGTCGGCGAACGGCTGGCTGGAGGTGCCCGTCCCGGCCGCCAGGTCGAGGACCAGCTCCCCCGGCTGCGGGTCGACGGCCTCCACGACGACCATGCGCCAGCGCCGGTCCTGACCGAGCGACAGCACGTCGTTGGTGAGGTCGTAGCGGCGCGCCACCGCGTCGAACATCGCGGCGACGTCGGCCGGCTTCTTGTCCAGCTGCGCACGGGTCACGCACTGCAGCCTATGCAGGGACCTGTTCGCCCTCGGCGTCGGGCGGCTCGGTCGCGCCCGTAGGCTGGAGGACGTGACTGAGTCCTTCAGCACCGTCGGCCCGGAGGGCTCACGGAGCACCGAGTCGGCGCCGCTGGTCGTGCGCACCGTCAGCATCCAGGACCCCGGCCCCCTGCTGGCGCTGCTCCCGGACGCCCCCGACGCGACCGCCTGGGTGCGACGTGGCGACGGCATCGTCGGCTGGGGCGTCGCCGCCATCTGCCGTACGTCGGGCCCCGACCGCTTCTCCGACGCGAAGAGCTGGTGGGCCGAGCACACCCGCAATGCCGTGGTCCGCGACGAGGTCGACCGGCCCGGCACGGGCGTCGTCTGCTTCGGCTCCTTCGCCTTCGCCGACGAGCCCGGCGACAGCGTCCTGGTGGTGCCCGAGGTGGTCGTCGGCCGCCGCGGCACCACGACCTGGCTGACCACCATCGGCGTCGGCAGCATCCCCGCCTCCCCCGACGTGACGCCGACCGACGCGCCCGCGGCGCCGCGCGGCGTCGCCTTCGCCGACGGCGCGATGAGCGGCACGGAGTGGGTGACGGTGGTCGCCGAGGCGGTCACCCGGATCAACGACGGCGCCCTGGAGAAGGTGGTGCTCGCCCGCGACCTGGTGGCCACCGCCGAGCGGGACATCGACGTGCGCTGGCCCTTGCGACGGCTGGCCTCGAGCTATCCGATGTGCTGGACCTTCCACGTCGACGGCCTCTTCGGCGCGACACCGGAGATGCTGGTCCGGCGGGAGCGAGGACTGGTCACCTCACGTGTGCTGGCCGGCACCATCCGGCGCACCGGCGACGACGCCCGCGACCTCGCCCTCGCAGCCACGCTGGCACGCTCCTCGAAGGACCTCGAGGAGCACGAGTACGCCGTGCGGTCGGTCGCCGACGCGCTGGCACCGCACTGCTCGTCGATGAACGTCCCCGAGTCGCCGTTCGTGCTGCACCTGCCCAACGTCATGCACCTCGCGACCGACGTGGCCGGGGTGATCCACCAGACGGAGGACCCCTCGCGCACCTCGCTCGACCTCGCCCGGGCGCTGCACCCGTCGGCGGCGGTCGGCGGCACCCCCACCGACGTGGCCACCGCCCTGATCACCGAGATCGAGGGCATGGACCGGGGCCGCTACGCCGGGCCGGTGGGCTGGATGGACGCCACGGGTGACGGCGAGTGGGGCCTGGCGCTGCGGTCGGCGGAGATCGACGGAGCCCGGGTGCGGCTGTTCGCCGGCTGCGGCATCGTCGCGGACTCCGACCCCGACTCCGAGCTGGCCGAGGCCCAGGCCAAGTTCGTCCCGGTGCGGGACTCGCTCGGCGGGATGAGCTGAGGCCTGCCCACCCCCGGTGAGCACCCGTCGCGCGTGGTGCCGACGGCTAGCCCAGACGCTGGTTGACGAAGCACCACCGCCAGTCCTCGCCCGGCTCGGCCGAGCGCATCACCGGATGGTCGGTCTCCTCGTAGTGCGTGCTCGCATGCCGTCGCGGGGAGGAGTCGCAGCAGCCCATGTGCCCGCAGGACAGACATCTGCGCAGGTGCACCCAGGTTGTCAGGCCCTCCTCGACACAGTCCTGGCAGACGCCCGCGAAGTCGGAGTCGATGTCGCGCGGCGCTGCCCGGAGATGGTCACAGGCCCCCAGGCTCCCGGCACCGCCACTGACCGGCTCGGCGTTCTCCAGCCGGCCCAGGCGCTCGGTGCGGATGTCGAGCATCGACTCCTCGATGTCGAGCGCGGCCAGCACGTCCTCGATCACCTCGTGCGGGATCGCGCCGGTGCTCCGGACGAGCAGCACCTTCTCGCGCTCGGCCCCGAGCATCTCCAGCCGCAGCCTGGCGTAGGCCTCGCTGGGCGTCTCGTCCTTCGAGCTGGAGTCGCCGAGCCGCTCCCAGGCCGCGGTGTTGCGCTGGGACATCCGCTGACGCAGCGACTCGACGGTGCCGAAGGGGTCGTCGTCACCGGTGTGCTCGTCGAGGCGCTCGAGACCCACCGCGGTGGCCTTCTCGAACAGTGCGGCCCGGGCGAGGGCGTCCTCGCGTGGGTCGGGGGCGGGAAGCCCGAGCCGGCGCACCAGCCACGGCAGCGTCGAGCCCTGCACGAACAGGGTGCCCGCAGCGACCACCAGTGCGGTGAGGATCAGCGTGTCGCGGTACTCGACCGACGTCGGGATCGCGAAGGCCGCAGCCAGGGTGACCACGCCCCTCATCCCCGCCCAGCCGAGCACCGCCGTGTGCTGCCACGACGGGTGCTGCCCGGTCTCCTTGTCCGGTCCTGGACGGACCAGCAGCAGGCGCGCCGGGAACACCCAGACCAGCCGCAGGACGACGACCGCGAGGAACGTGGCGCCGCAGAGGGTGACCACGTCGCGGGCCGCGACGCCGCTCTGGTCCACGTTGCTCAGGATCCACCTGGCCTGCAGGCCGATCAGCAGGAACACCGAGTTCTCGAGCAGGAAGGAGATGGTCCGCCAGTTGAGCCGCTCCGCGATGCGGGAGGTCGCGGTCTGCAGGATCGGCGCCCGGTGGCCGAGCAGCAGCCCGGCGATCACGACTGCGAGGACCCCGGAGCCGTGGATCTCCTCCGCGGCGACGTAGGCCACGAACGGGGTGACCAGGGACAGGCTGGTGTCGATGACCGGGTCGGTGACCCGTCGACGTACGCCGCCGACCAGGACGTAGAGCAGCAACCCGACCGCGACCCCGCCGCCCAGCGCGAGAAGGAAGTCGCCCGCGACGCCCTGGACGGTGATCCCACCCCCCGAGGAGGCACGGCTCGCCGCGATCGCCGCGATCGCGGTCCGCAGCGCCACCAGGGCGGTCGCGTCGTTGAGCAGGGACTCGCCCTCGAGGATCGTGACGATCCGGCGCGGGATGCCGATCCGGCGGGCGATCGCGGTGGCGGAGACGGCGTCCGGCGGGGCGACGACCGCGCCGAGCGCGAACGCGGCCGGCCAGGGGATGGCCGGGACCAGGCTGTGGGCGACCACCGCCACCCCGACCGTGGTGAAGGCGACCAGCCCGATGGACAGCAGCAGGATCGGGCGCCGGTTGTGGTTGAAGTCCACCAGCGAGGTCTGCAGCGCCGCGGAGTAGAGCAGCGGCGGGAGCAGCCCGACCAGCACCACCTCGGAGGTCAGGTGCACCTCGGGCACGAACGGCAGGAACGACGCGCACGCCCCGACCGCCACCAGAATAAGAGGCGAGGGAAGGTCGAAGCGTCGCGAGAAACCGGTCACCGCGATGACGACGACTGCCAGGGCTGCAAGGGAGAGCGCGATCTGCACCCCTCATTCAACCAGGATCTCGCCCGGGCATTCCTGCCTCGGACGACCCGGAGTCAGCCGGTCGGCCGGGCGACCCAGCGCATCGGGTCCCCCCAGCCCAGGTCGCCGATGCCGTGCTTGTCGAGGGCGAGCACGGCGAGCGTCCGGCGGTGTGCGGCGAAGGTGAGCACGTGGGCGATCATGCCGCCGTAGGTGAAGACCTCGGCGGGCTCCCGCAGCGCATCGACGAAGGTGTCGTCGAGACGACCCTCGGCTGCCACCGTGCGGACCTGGGTGAGGTACGCCGGGCCTTCGGTCGCGAGCCGCTCACGCAGCGAGCCGATGCTCTCGTGCTCCTCGACGGACCAGTCGTAGGCACGGTTCGCCAGAGCCGCGTTCCACATCCCCATCTGGCCCACCAACCGGGACATCAGCCGGCGCAGGGTGGTCGGGTCGGGGTCGTCGTCGAGACCGAGCTCGATGCGCTCGTCGAGCAGGTCGTCGTCGAGACGGGCGGCGCGCTCGATGATCTCGCCGGTCAGCCAGATGTGGTGCTCGATCATGTGGGAGAGCAGGTCCATGGGAGTCACCTTCGTGGTGGCCGGGAGCCGCAGGCTCCCGGGCGGATGGAAGTGGACGTCGCTGGGCGCCTCGATCGGGATCCGGGTCGGCCGGGAGCGCCACTGGCCGGGTCCGACGCCGTATGCCCTCGAGAACGCGCGGGTGAACGCCTCGTGCGACCCGTAGCCCGCCTCGACGGCGATGTCGAGGATGGTGCTGTGGGTCGTCACGAGGCGGTACGCCGCGCGCTCGAGCAGGATGCGACGCCGGAACCGGCTCGGTGGCTCGCCCGCGACGGAAGCGACGATCCGGTCGAGGTGGAACCGCGACAGGTGCAGCCGGGACGCGATCTGCTCCCCTGACGTGCCGGGGTCGTCGATCTCGCCCCGAAGCGCCTGGGAGAGCACCTCCACGAACCGTGTGAAGTGGTCGTCGGCTGCGGTCATGTCCCCATCCTGGCGGGGGCTCCGGCGGTGCGCTTGATCGGACTTGCGCACCACCCGTGCCGAACGACGTCAGGCGGTCGTCGGCAGCGCGCGGATGGCGGCGTCGAGCTCGCGCCGGTCGTCCCGGCGCACGACGGCCTCGACCACCTCGATGCCGCCGGCGGGGCTGTCCAGCGCGTGTCGCAGCTCCGGGAGCGAGTCGACCCGCCAGTGCGGGGTGCGGGTGGCCGCGCACAGGCTCGCGAGGTCCACACCGTGCGGGGTGCCGAACAGCTTGTCGTAGGACGCGCCGTGCCGCTCCGACCCCTGCTCGAGAGAGGC
>JBDTXF010000230.1:0-5584 GCA_040006355.1 Nocardioidaceae bacterium
GTCTGCCGCTGCTCTGCTGATCCGGTCACTCCTGGGCGAACCGCCCCGACAGGGCGTAGCGGAGCAGCACCACGTCCCCGATCCGGCGGGTCTCCGCCAGCGTCGCGCGCCGGTCGTGGTGCCAGGGGAAGCAGCCGTCGCCGACGAACCGTCGAGCCCGGGAGTCGCCGACGAAGAACGGTGCGACGACCAGGTGCAGCTCGTCGGCGAGATCCGCGCTGAGGAACTGCGTGAGCACCGACCCGCCACCCTCGACCATCAGCCGGCGCACGCCCCGCTCCCAGAGGTCCTCACACAGTCTTCGGACGTCGACGCGATGGCCGCCGTCGACGACGGTGGACACCTGCCCGAGCCGGGCACGCGCGTCGAGGACCGCCCGGCTCGCGCAGTAGACGAGCTTCTCACCGTCGCCGGCGACGAAGAAGCTCGCACACGCGTCCAGCTCCGCCCGTTCGGTCAGGGTGACCTTGAGGGGGTTCGCACCGAGCCCGCGGGCCACCCGCTCCGCCCGGCGCGCCGGCTCCCGGACGGTCAGCCTCGGGTTGTCGCTGCGGACCGTGGCCGCCCCGACGAGGATCGCGTCGCAGCCGGCGCGCACGGCGTCGACGCGGTCGAAGTCGGCGTCGTTGGACAGCAGCAGCCGCTGCTCGTCGGCCCCACCGACAAAGCCGTCGAGCGACATGCCGCAGCTCACGATGGTGTAGGGACGCTCAGCCATGTGCTGCGCCCTCGCGCGGTCCGGGGACGCTCCCCCGCAGCCAGGCCACCACCAGCACGACCGCCCCGGGCAGGGCTGCGACGAGCACCATCACGCCGTACACCACCGCCGTGGAGACGCCCTGAGCGGCGCCGAGCCCGGCGGCGCCGAAGGCCCAGGCCGCCGCCCCCTCACGCACACCCCATCCTGCGACGTTGAGCGGGACCGCCATCGCCAGCAGCACCAGCAGCCCGAGGGGCACCATCCGGGTGGCCGGCTCCACGACCCCGGCGGTCCGCGCGGCCACCAGGAAGGTCGCGACGTGCCCGGCGACGGCCAGCACCGACGCCACCACGACACCGGGCCAGGTACGTCGCGTGAGCAGACCCTCGCGCAGGTCGCGAGCAGCGACCCGCACCGACCGCGCCCACAGGCAGTCCCGGGGACGCGACGGTCTCCGGCCTGCCAGCACAGCGACCGACAGCACCGCGACCAGGAGCGCCGCCGCGCAGGCCGTGCCGGGCGCGGACGAGTGGACCGGTGAGGGGAGCAGCACGAGCACGACCGCCGCGACCGCGACCTGGGTCGCCTGGCCGGCAAGGCGCTCCCACACGACCGCGCGGACGCCGCGGGCGGTGTCCCCGACGTCGTGCCCGTGCCGCACCGCCCGGTGCAGGTCGCCGAGGACACCCCCGGGGAGCACGGTGTTGAGCAGCTGGGACTGGTAGCAGGCCGCGACGGCCGCGCGCAGCGGCAGCGCGACCCCGAGGCCGCGGGCGACCAGGCTCCAGCGCCAGGCGCAGCAGGCCGTCGTCGGCACCGCGATCGCGAGCGCCGCGACCAGCGTCCACCCGTCGACGGTGCGCAGGCCGTCGAGGAACGGCGCGCCACCCACCCGTGCCGCGACGACGCCCAGCACCGCCAGGCCGCCGAACAGCCGCGCCATCCGCCACCAGGTCGGGGTCATCGCGCCGCCCACAGCGCCTGGGAGACCCGGTCCGACGTCTCTGCCCAGTCCGGCAGCGTCTCGCGGCGCCACTGCGCGGACAGCCGCCAGGACCTCCGCAGGGCGGCGTCCTCGAGCCAACGACGCAGTGCTGCCGCCATTGCGCCCGGGTCCTCGGGCGGGACCAGCTCGCCCGGCAGGCTCCCGTCGGGCAGCCGACCGAGCGCCTCGGGCAGCCCGCCCACCGCAGCGGCGACCACGGGCAGACCGCGTGCCAGCGCCTCGGACACCACCATCCCGTAGCTCTCGGCGCGGGTCGCCAGCACGAGCACGTCCGCCGCGGCGTACGACGCCTGGAGTTCGGCCCCCACCCGCGGGCCACCGAAGGTGACCCGGTCCGCGATCCCCAGGTCGCGTGCGCGGCCGAGGAGCCGCTCGACGAGCCCGGGGTCCCGGGTCAGGCTGCCGACGCACGCGCACCGCCACCGCAGGTCGGTGATCTGGGCGAGCGCCGCCAGCAGCACGTCGTGACCCTTGTCCGGAGTCACCGCGGCGACGCAGAGCAGCTCACCGCCCGACGGCGTGCCCGGCGCCAGGTCGGCACCGTCGACGCCCGGCACCGCGACCCGCACCCGCGCCGGGTCGAGCGCGTAGTGCTCGAGCAGCCAGCGCCGGCTCCAGAGACTCGTGGCGACGACCGCCGCTGCCGCGGCCAGCGTCGCGCACTCCCGGGACCGCACCGCGTCGCCGTCCGCCACCCGCTCACCCCAGGGCAGGTGCACCAGGACGACCAGCCGCAGCCGGTCGGCCTCGCGCACCAGCACCTCCGGGGCCACCGAGGCGACGATCCCGTCGAGCAGCACCACGGCACCGTCCGGGAGGCGGGTGACCACGTCGGCGAGCCGTCCCAGCGCCCCGGAGCCCGGTGCGGGCCAGTCCCCGGGCACGGCGTGCTCGTGCACCGACCACCCGGCGTCCGCGAGGCCCCGGCAGACACGGCGGTCATAGGCGTTCCCGCCGCTGGGTCGCGTCGGGTCGTCGATGCCGTCCGGCACGACGACATGCACGGCCGTCACGGCGTCCGCTCGTAGGTGGCCCACGCGACGTGCGACTCGTGCAGTGTGACCGCGACCGCCGACAGGTCGCCGGCCGAGGTCCCCAGGGCACCCGCGTGGATCGCGTCGACCAGCCGGTCGGCGACCACCCGGGCAAGCACCTCGGTCGAGGTCGTCACCCCCTGCAGCGCCGGCTCGTCGTCGAGGTTGCGGTAGGTCAGGCCACCCAGCACCCGGTGCAGCTCCTCGGCCGCCCGGCCGATGTCGACCACGATCCCGTCGTCGTCGAGGACCTCACTCCGGAAGGTCGCGTCCACGACGTACGTCGCACCGTGCAGCCGCTGTGCGGGACCGAACACGGCGCCCTGCAGGCTGTGGGCGACCATCATGTGGTCGCGGACGGTCACGCTGAACACGGCGTCTCCTGCTGGTCGTAGGTGAGGGTGTGGCACAGGGCGGGCAGGTCACCGGCGGCCATCCGCGCCATCACCTCCGGCAGCTCCGCGAAGGGTGACTCGCCGGTGAGCAGCACGTCGAAGGCCTCGTCGCGCAGCAGCTCCAGGGCGAGCCGCAGCCGCTCGGCGGCGGCGCGACGGCCGCGCCGGGCGGTCGCGACGGTGCCCACCTGGCTGGCCCGGATGCCGAGCCGCCTCGAGTGGAAGCCGCCCCCGAGCCGGAGACGCGTCTCGGCGTCGCCGTACCAGCTGAGGTCGACGACCGTGCAGTCCGCGGCCAGCAGCTCCAGGGAGCGCTGCAGGCCGGCCGACGTGGCGCTGGCGTGCACCACCAGGTCGCAGTCCTGCTCCGCTTCGTCGGGTCGAGCGAACCCGACGCCCAGCGCCGCGGCGACGGCCGCCCGGCCGGGGTCGACGTCCACGAGCGTGACCCGGACGCCGGGCACCCGCACGAGCAGCCGGGCGACGCAGCAGCCGACCATCCCGGCCCCCACGACCGCGACCCGGTCACCGATCAGCGGCCCGGCGTCCCAGAGCGCGTTGACCGCGGTCTCCACGGTACCGGCCAGCACGGCACGGCGGGCCGGCACGCCCTCCGGCACCAGGGTGACGTCCTCGGTCCGCACGACGTAGGCGGTCTGGTGCGGGTAGAGACAGAAGACGGTGCGACCGCGCAGGTGCCTCGGGCCGGCCTCGACGACGCCGACGTTGAGGTAGCCGTACTTGACCGGCCCCGGGAAGTCGCCATCCTGGTGCGGCGCCCTCATCACGTCGTACTGGCTGGGCGGAACCCGACCGCCGAACACCAGGGTCTCGGTGCCGCGGCTGACCGCGGACCAGAGGGTGCGCACCTGCACCTCGCCGCGCCCCGGTCGGCGCAGCGCGACGGGCCGGATCTCGCCCACACCGGGCTCCCGGACCCAGAAGGCACGCTCCTGGCTGGACATCCACCACCCCGCTCGGCCCCGGTTGAACCGGGGCAGCCTTCCCGTCGTCCTCTTCGTGTACCTGATGAACGGAGTCCGGGTGCCTGCGGTTCAACGTGGTCCAACCACAGCCCTGGCCGCGTGCACCCTGCTGCTGGCCGGGCTCGACGTCACCGTCGGCCTGGACCCTCTCGGCTGGGGGGTCGGCCTGGCCAGCCTCGCGGTGGTCAGCGTCGTCCTGGGCCTGGCCCTGGTCCGTCACGGCCGCGACGGACTGCGGCCCGCCGACCGGGTGACGCTCACCCGCGCAGTGCTCGCCTGCGGTGTCGCCGCGCTGACGGCCGACTCGTTCGGACGGCCCGCGCCGGTGACCATCCTCGTGTCGCTCGCCGTCGTCGCACTCGCCCTGGACCTGGTCGACGGTCAGGTGGCCCGGCGCACGGGGACGGCCTCGGCTCTCGGGGCGCGGTTCGACATGGAGGTCGACGCGTTCCTGGTCCTGGTCCTCAGCGTGTACGTCGCCCGGTCCGCCGGGATGTGGGTGCTGGCCATCGGCGCCGCGCGCTACCTGCTCCTCGTGGCGGCCCGGCTGCTGCCCTGGCTCCGGGGCGAGACCCCGCCGCGCTACTGGTGCAAGGTGGTGGCGGCGACGCAGGGGGTGGTCCTCGTGGTCGCGACGGCGGACGTGCTCCCACACCCGGTCGTGGACGCCGGGCTGGTCGCCGCGACGGGCCTGCTGGCGGAGTCCTTCGGGCGGCAGGTCCGGTGGCTGTGGCGGCACCGCGACCTCGTGGAGCCCGCCCGTGCGCCGCTCCCGGACCTGAGACGGGCGGAGATGACCACGTGAGGCGCGTCCTGGGTGGGCTCCTGACCGCACTCGCGTTCCTGCTCGTGTGGTTCGCCCTGACGGCGCCGGACCGGGTAGCCCTGCTCACGCCGCTGGCCTTCGTGCGGCTCCCGGTCGAGGCCATCGCCTTCGTCGCCCTCGTCCTGGTGCTGCCGCCCCGCGCAGCACGGGTGGCCGCGGTCTGCGTCGGGCTGGTCCTGGGTGTGCTGAGCGTGCTGAAGCTCCTCGACATGGCGTTCTCCGAGACCCTCGACCGGCGCTTCGACTCCGTGGTCGACTGGGGGTATCTCGGTCCCCTGACCGGTCTGGTCGTGGACTCCGTCGGACGGACGGCCGGGGTGGGCGTGCTCGCCTCCGTCGCGATGCTGGTCCTCGTGCTCGTGGTCGCGACGCCGCTCGCCGTCCTGCGCCTCAGGCGTCTCGTGGTCCGGCACCGCCGGGCGTCCTGGCGGGGCGTCGCCGCCCTCACCGTCGTCTGGGCCGGGTGTGCCGTGCTGGGCCTGTCCGTCGTCGGCGCCACCCCGGTCGCGTCGACGAGCGCGACGACGTACGCCGTCGGCGAGGTCCGCCGGATCCCCGCCGAGGTCGCGGACCAGCGAGCCTTCGCACGGGCGACGACCGCCCACGACCCCCTCGACGACGTGCCGGCCGACCGGCT
>JBDTXF010000231.1:0-5572 GCA_040006355.1 Nocardioidaceae bacterium
GCCGCTGCCGCGCCCGAACAGGCAGGCGTGCACCAGCAGAGGGAAGAGCTGGTGGAGCGGGACCCGCTCCTCCCAGCCGGCGGCGAGCGGTGCGGCCTCCCGGTAGGCGTCCAGCACCCGCACGAGCTGCGGGCAGCCGAAGAGCGCCAGCATCGCCAGGTCGGTCTCGCGGTGCCCGCCGTGCGCGGCCGGGTCGATCACGAACACCCGCGCGTCGTGGGCCCACACGAGGTTGCCCGACCACAGGTCGCCGTGCAGCCGGGACGGCGGCTCCTCGGGCCCGGCGAGCGCGGTGATGCGGTGCACGACCGCCTCCACCGCTGCCGCGTCCTCGGCCGAGATGCCGTGCCGGTCCCGGGCCAGCTTCAGGTAGGGGAGCAGCCGGCGGGTGGCGAAGAACTCCGGCCACGTCGGTGCCTCCCGGTTCGGCAGCGGCAGGGTGCCGATGTAGCCGTCGTCGCCGGCGACGGTGCCGAAGACCGGTGAGCCGGCGCGGTGGGTGCGGGCCAGCTGACGGCCGAGCCGCTCGGCTGCCTCCACCGAGGGCCGGGCCGGCTCCACCCACGCGATGACGAGGGCGTCGTCCTCGACGGCGAGGACCTCGGGCACGTCCGCGCCCCCGGCCTCGGCCACCCACGCCAGCCCGGCGGCCTCGCTGCGGAAGAAGTCCACCGGGGCGTGCGGCCGGGTCTTCATCAACGCCGACGCCCCGGTGGAGAGCCTCAGCCGGGTGGCCGTGCAGATGTCCCCGCCCGCCACCGGGGTGGTGGCCACGACCGCACAGCCGAGCAGGGCCTCGGCGCGCTCGGCGATCGTGCCCCTCCGTGTCATCTCAGCGGCCCGCCGCCGGCCCGGAGGACAGCCGGGCGACCAGCGCGTCGGCGGTCCGCTCGATCATCGCGAGCACGTCCTCGAAGCCACCGTCCCCGCCGTAGTAGGGGTCCGGCACCTCCCGGTCGTCGTCGGTGGCCAGCGGGTCGTCGTCGCGGAACATCCGCAGCGAGGTCACCGGCCCGAGCGCGGCGATGTCGGCGTGGTTCTGCGCGTCCATGGCCAGCACCAGGTCGCAGCGGTCGAACCAGTCCGCGGTGAGCTGCCGGGCCCGGTGCCGGGAGGCGTCGTACCCGTGCTCGGTGAGCAGGGCCGCTGCCCGAGGGTCCATCGGACCGCCGACGTGCCAGCCACCGGTGCCGGCACTGACCACCTCGACCCGGTCGTCGAGCCCGGCCGCCGCGACCCGGTCCGAGACCACCACCTCGGCCATCGGGGAGCGGCAGATGTTGCCCAGGCAGACCACCGCCACGCGGTACGGCGCGCTCATCGCTCGCCGGGCAGCAGCAGCTCGAGGATCCAGGTGGCGACCATCACCACGAGCCCACCGAGGACCGCGGTCCAGAAGCCGTCCACGTGGAAGCCGAGCCCGATCTGGCCGGCGACCCAGCTGGTCAGCATCAGCATCAGGGCGTTGATCACGAAGATCAGCAGCCCGAGCGTCACGATGATGAACGGGAGGGACAGCAGCTTGACGACCGGGCGGACCACGGCGTTGACCACGCCGAAGACGACCGCGACCAGCACCAGGGCGACGGCCCGGGCGCTGCCGGTGGCGCCGGTCAGGGTGATCCCGCCCAGGAGCCAGGTGGCGGCGGCCAGGGCGAGCGCGTTGACGGTGACCCAGATCAGGAACCTCACGCGCTCGATCCTGCCAGGTCTGGGCCGGCCGGTGTGGCCACCGGCCGAGTCCACACCAGATCTTCAGGCTCGTCGGGGGCCAGGTGGGGCAGCCGGAGCCTGGGCGAGGTCGAGCGCGGTGAGCATGGAGGTCTCCGCGTGCTCGAGGTGATCGGTCAGCTCACGCGCCGCTCCGTCGATGTCGCCGGCGTCGAGGAGGTCCAGCAGTGCGGTGTGGGAGTGCACCTGGTCCCCGGCGTTGCGACGGATGCGGTCGACCTTGGCCAGCGCCAGCCGGATCTCGGCGGTCAGCGACTCCGCGAGCGCGACCAGCCGCGCCGACTCGGTGAGGCCGACGAAGGCGCGGTGGATGGCGAGGTGTGCTGCGGTGAGGTCACCCGCGCTGGCCGAGGACCCGGCCGCCTCGGCGAAGTGGGCGAGCGCGTCCCGGCACGCCTCGCGGGCGGCGTCGCTCGCCTCCGGCCAGCGGCGCACCCCGGCGACCTCCAGGACCGCGCGGGCGCTGCACACGTCGTGGACGTCGCCGGCGTCGAGCTCGGTGACGTGCACGCCACGGTTGGGCTCGCGGGTGGCGAGGCCCTCGGCGACCAGGATCGCGAGCGCCTCGCGGACCGTGGAGCGCGAGACGCCCATCGCCTCGGCGAGGGCGATCTCGCGCAGCGGGGTGCCGGCCTCGACCTCGCCGTCGAACAGTGCCCGGCGCAGCTCGTCGGCGACCCGGTCGACGGTGGACGAGTGCGCCAGCCGCAGGGTCTCGAAGGCGGTCACGTGTGTCTCCCCACCGCCCCAGGCTGTCACACACCGAGCGCCGCGGGGGGCCGCGTCATCAGACGTGAACCCGGTCGTGACGCGCCTGTCACATTGTCGGACAAAACTTGACTGGGATCCCGAACGATCGCATACTGGCGTCTGATTGTCCGACAATCGGACGTCAATTCCAGCCAGTAGCACCTGCATCGAGGAGGCGAGATGGGACAGCCGCTGTCATGGGGCCGGCACTACCTGATGGTGGAGCCCGACCACTTCCGCGTGGACTACGCGATCAACCCCTACATGGACCTCCGCGACCAGCCCGACCCCGTGCTGGCCCGCGCGCAGTGGCAGGGCCTGGTCGAGGCGCTGCGCGCCGCGGGCGCGGAGGTCGACGTGCTCGCCCAGCGGGCCGACTCCCCGGACATGGTCTATGCGATGAACCTCGGTCTCGTCCTCAACCGGCCCGAGGGCCGGCACGTGGTGCTCTCCCACATGCGCTACGCCGAGCGGCGCCGCGAGGTCCGCTCGGCGCAGCCGTGGTTCGCCGAGCGCGGCTTCGGCACGTCGTACGTCGGGCGCGACGGCGTCGGCGCCCACCTGGAGGCGGGTGACGCGTTCGCCTTCGGGGACGCGCTGGTGGTGGGCTACGGGCCACGCACCGAGGAGCTCGGGCTCAAGCACCTGGCCATCGGGCTCGACGTCCGGGTGCGGGGGCTGCGGATCACGCATCCCGGGATGTACCACCTCGACCTGGCCCTCTGCCCGCTCGACGAGACCCGGGCGATCCTCTGCCCCGCCGCGTTCGACGACGCCTCGGCGGCCGCGGCGCTCGCCCTGGTGCCGGACCCGCTGGTGCTCTCGGAGGAGGAGGCACTGACGTTCTGCGCCAACTCCGTGGTCGTCGGGCGGACGGTGCTGATGCCGGCCTGCCCGGACCGGGTCCGCGAGCAGCTGGTGGCGTGGGGCTTCGAGGTCGTGGTCCTCGACCTCTCCGAGTTCCACAAGGGCGGCGGCTCGGTGCGCTGCCTGACCAACCCGCTCGACGTGCTCCGCGGCCGGGACCTCCCGTGGGTCCCCGGCGGCGACGTCGTCCTGCCCTGACGCCGTCCTGCCCTGACGCCGAGGAGTCACTGCCTCATGCCTTTCTGCGCGTGTCGCGGGAGGTGGTGACCCCTCGGCGGACCCCCTGGTTGGATCGGGGCTGGCTAGGGTCGGGGTCATGACGTCGCAGACCCGCCGCCCGCAGATCCGTCCGGCGATCGGCGGCCTGCCGGCCTACGTCCCGGGGAAGCCACCCGCACCGCGCGAGGGCCTCACCACCTACAAGCTGTCGTCCAACGAGAACCCGCACCAGCCGTTGCCCGGCGTGCTCGAGGCGGCGGTCGAGGCGGCCGGCCGGATGAACCGCTACCCGGACATGGGCTGCACCGAGCTGTACGCCGCGCTCGGGGCGCACCTCGGCGTCCCCGTCGGGCAGCTCGCCGCCGGCACCGGGTCGGTGGCGGTGCTCTACCACCTGCTGCAGGCCTTCTGTGAGAGCGGTGACGAGGTCGTCTACGCCTGGCGGTCGTTCGAGGCCTACCCGATCGCGGTCGCGGTGACCGGGGCCGTCTCGGTCCAGGTGCCGCTCACCGCGGACGGCCGGCACGACCTGGACGCGATGGCGGCCGCCGTCACCGGCCGGACCCGGGTGGTGGTCGTCTGCAGCCCCAACAACCCGACCGGGACCGCGGTCGGCCGGGTGGAGCTCGAGGCGTTCCTCGACCGGATCCCCTCGCACGTGCTCGTGGTGCTCGACGAGGCCTACCGCGAGTTCGTCCGTGCCGCCGACGGCGTCGAGCCCTTCGACGGGGTCGACGTACGCCGCGGCCGGCCCCACGTGGTCGCCATGCGGACCTTCGCCAAGGCATACGGGCTGGCCGGCCTCCGGGTCGGCTACGTCGTCGCCGACGAGGAGGTCGCCGCCGCCGTGCGGGCGTGCGCGCTGCCCTTCGGGGTGTCCACGGTGGCCCAGGCCGCAGCCGTGGCATCACTCGAGAGGGAGCCCGAGCTGCTGGCGCGGGTGGACGCCGTCGTCGCCGAGCGCGACCGGGTGCTGGCCGCGCTGACCGGACAGGGGTGGCGCATCCCGGACCCGCAGGGCAACTTCGTGTGGCTGCCGCTGGGGGACCGGGCGACCGAGTTCGCGGCCGCTGCCGAGCAGGCCGGGATCATGGTCCGACCCTTCGCCGGCGACGGCGTGCGGGTGAGCATCGGGGAGCCGGCCGGCAACGACGTCTTCCTCGACGTGGCAGCCCGCTTCCTGGCCTGAGGCACGTCGTGGCCCGGCAGGGCGGTCCGCAGGGTCCCCGCGTCCGCGTGGCGAACGCCGATTGCGCCAGGGACATCGGTCGCTCGACCTAGGCTGGGTGCGAGCCGGTCAGCCCCGGCACGGACCTGGCCTGCAGACACCCCCTGCGACCAGCAGTCGGCGCCGACCCGCTCACCCGGCGTGGGGCTTGCGACGATCCCCCCCAGGCGTTGCGAGCCCCACGTCGACCCAGCGACGTCGACTCCCGGTGCGTGGCCCACCGCACCCGGAAAACCGGTTGGGGTCGTCAGGACCACCGGGTAATCTGTGTCTTACAACCTCCGCAGCCGTCCCGGCTGACCACGCCGAGACCAAGGTGAGACCGCCAGATGACCGTCGCGCCCGCCGAGACCGCCGGCCCCCACGACCACCCGCCCGCCGGGGTCCGGTCGCTGTGGCGCCTGCGCGGCTACCTGCGACCGCATGCGCGGGCGATGGTGATCATGGCGAGCACGGCCCTGGTCGGGGTCGGCCTGACGATCGCCATCCCGCTGGTCACCAAGGCGATCATCGACGGCCCGATCGCGCACCACGAGATCGGCCCGGTGCTGCCGCTGGGCCTGCTCGCGCTGGGGCTGGGGGTCCTCGAGGCGGTGCTGATCTTCTGGCGGCGCTGGGTGCAGTCCAACGCCGTGCTCGGCATGGAGACCTCCATGCGGGCGGACCTCTACGCGCGGCTGCAGCAGCTGCCGATGGGCTTCCACGGCCAGTGGCAGTCGGGGCAGCTGCTGTCCCGGGTGACCAACGACCTGTCCTCGATCCGCCGGTTCAGCGGCT
>JBDTXF010000232.1:0-5567 GCA_040006355.1 Nocardioidaceae bacterium
CCTCGACGTACACCTCCCCGACGCAGCTGCGCATCAGCTCCTCCGCGCGCCCGAGGTCACCGGCGTGGGTCACCGTCAGCACGACGCTCGCGCGTCCGGCCTGGGACTTGAGCTCGGTCGGCGTGCCGTGCGCGATCACGCGGCCCTTGTCGATGACCACGATGTCGTCGGCGAGCTGGTCGGCCTCCTCGAGGTACTGCGTGGTCAGCAGCAGGGTGGTGCCCTCGCCGACGAGTCCGCGCAGGACCTCCCACAGGTCGTTGCGGCTGCGGGGGTCGAGGCCGGTCGTCGGCTCGTCGAGGAACA
Organism: Nocardioidaceae bacterium; assembly: GCA_040006355.1. Lineage (GTDB taxonomy): Bacteria > Actinomycetota > Actinomycetes > Propionibacteriales > Nocardioidaceae > Nocardioides_B. The sequence continues at coordinate 307 of JBDTXF010000232.1, forward strand.
GCACGGGCGGTGCTGCGATCAGCGAGACCGCCAGGTCGAGACGCCGCCGCATGCCGCCGGAGTAGGTCTTCACGGTCCGGTTGGCCGCGTCGGCGAGCTGGAAGCGCTCGAGGAGGTCATCGGACGCCGGCCGGATCGCGGACCGCGGCATCCCGGACAGCCCCCCGATCAGCCGGAGGTTCTCCCGCGCGGTCAGCAGCTCGTCGACGGTGGCCGCCTGACCGGTCAGCCCCATGCTGCGGCGCACCAGGTCGGGCTGCTCGACGAGGTCGCGGCCGGCGACGCGGCCGCTGCCGCTCGTCGGCCGGCTCAGCGTGGTGAGCATCCGGACCGTGGTGGTCTTCCCTGCGCCGTTGGGACCCAGCATCCCGAGGACCGTGCCCTGCGGCACCGAGAACGAGACGCCGTCGACGGCGGCGTTGTCCCCGAAGTGCTTGACGAGATCGATCGCCTCGACTGCGAGGGTGTCCTTCACGGTGATGCCTCCAAGGTGGGGTGTGCAGCAGACCTGCGGCCGCGCCGAAAGTCATCGCTGTGTCCACTTCAGCACAGTCCACCCCCCACCCCCACATCGTTTTCAGATGTAGCCCGCGGCCGCACCCAGCCCGGTACGACGGGGTCGGCTGCATCGACGACCCAGCGACCGCCGGGATAGACATCATGGATAAAATCGGGACGAATCATAGCCATCAGGGGCAGGGGGGACTAGCCTGGGAGGTGAGAAGCGTTTCGAGATGCACCTGTGGGGGGCCACATCATGAATGCTGCACGCGCCAGAGTCCTTAGTTCCGCCCTGATGGCAGTGGTGCTCGCCGCCGCCGGCATCCTCACCGCGCCGTCGGCGACCGCCGCGCCGGCTGAGACGCCATCGTGGAGCCAGAGCCGCCTCGCCTTCGTGCGGGCCAACCAGATCTACACCTCGTCGCTGACCGGCGCCAGCGTCACCAAGATCACCTCGTCGGCGAAGAGCTACCGACCGCACTGGTCACCCGACGGCCTGCGGATCGCGTTCGTGCACGAGTCCTCCCCCGGGGTCCGCGACATCTGGGTGATGGACGCCGACGGGTCGCACAAGCAGCAGGTCACGCGTCTCGGTGACGCCACCGAGCCGACCTGGTCCCCCGACGGCGCGACGCTCGCGTTCGGCGCGAACGGCACCCCGCCCTACGCAACCTCCGGCCGGCAGCTGCGCACGGTCCGCTCGACGGCTCCGTTCGGGGAGTCCACCCCGGTGCCCGACAGCAACGACATCGGCAGTGCAGCCGTGGTCGGCACGCTCGCGTGGTCGCCCGACGGTGGCAAGATCGCCTACTACAGCGACTCCTTCCCCTCCTCGCCGGACCACTACCTGCTGGTCTACACGATCGCCACCCACCAGATCGACGAGGTGGCGGCCATCGGCGGTGCGTGCTGCGGCGAAGGCGGCTTCTCGGACCCGACCTGGACACCGGACGGCACTGCGCTCGCCTACACGACGACCGAGGTCGACGGGACCGGGGTCGTCGGCCCGCGCCTCGCGGTCACCGACGTGGCCAGCCAGGCGCCCAAGGCCTTCCCCACCATCGTCGGCGACGCCGACCCGGACTACTCCCCGGACGGCACCCGGGTCACCTTCACCCACTGGTCGTCGATCTACCGGGCGAACCTCGACGGGTCCCGGCGGGTCCTGGTCACCACCGGCTACCAGCCCGACTGGCGTCCCTTCCGCAGCTAGACCGGCCAGCGCCCACGCCGGCCTAGGCTGGACCCGTGTCTCCCCCCGCCGACCTGACCTTCAGCGCGGACCTGGTGGAGTTCTGGCGCGAGCGACACCTGTGCAGCGTCAGCACGCTGCGCGCGGACGGCTCCCCGCACGTCGTCCCGATGGGGATCGTGCTCGACCCTGAGCACGCGCGCGCCTGGGGCATCACCTCCGGCACCTCGCAGAAGGTCGCCAACCTGCGGCGGGGCGGCGACCCACGGGTCGCGGTCAACCAGGTCGACGGCCGCCGCTGGTCCACCCTCGAGGGCGTGGCGTCGGTCCGCGACGACGAGGAGTCGGTCGCCGAGGCTGTCCGCCGCTACGCCGGGCGCTATCGGCAGCCGCGGGCCAACCCGGCCCGGGTCGCGATCCGCATCGACCTGACCCGGCTGCTCGGCAACCTCTGAGCTGCCTCGGCCGGCCTCAGGCCAGGCCGGTGGCGTCGAGCACGGCGGCCCACAGTCGCCGGAGGTCGTCGCCGCGGGTGCGGGTGATCGGCAGGTAGTGCTCGGGACGCGGCGCACGGTCGTGCCAGAACTGACCGCCACCCGGCGGCGGCTCGGTCGCCGCGAGCCAGACGACCGTGTCGGCGCCGGTCGTGGCGTCCCGCAGGAGCGGCTTCATCAGCTGGTAGAAGCCGGGCAGGGAGGTGACCACCCCGGGGGTGTCGGCCCAGCCCGGGTGCATGGCGTGCACCGCGATCCCGTCGGCGGCCCAGCGCTCCTGCATGAGCGGGGTCAGCGCGACCTGCATCCGCTTGGTGCGGGCGTAGGCCCTGGTGCCGGAGTAGGTGCCCTTGCTGTACTCCGGGTCGTCGGCGACGAGCCGCTGGGAGTACATCCCGCCCGAGGACACAAGCACCACCCGCGCCTGACCCGCGGCCGCGAGCAGCGGCCGCAGCAGCTCGGTGAGCAGCAGCGGACCGAGCACATGGGTGGCCAGCGTGACCTCGTGGCCGTCCGTGGTCTCCGACCGCTCGGGAGGCATGGTGCCCGCGTTGTGGACGAGTACGTCGACCCGGGTCAGCGAGGCCCGCAGCGCCGCCGCGAACGACCGCACGGAGGCGAAGTCCGAGACGTCGCACTGGTGCACGACCACGACGGCGCCGGGAACCTCTCCTCGGATGCGGTCAGCGGCGGCAGCACCCTTGACCGGGTCGCGGACCACCAGGTGCACCTCACCGCCGAGGCGGGCCATCGCGGTGGCCGCCGCCTCGCCGAGCCCCGAGCCCGCACCGGTGACCACCACCGTCCTGCCGACCAGCACACCGGGTCGCGGGTCGTTCCGGTCCCAGGCCCGGCTGCGCAGCCAGTATCCGAGCTTCGTGTAGCCCGGCACGATGGTGCGGTCCAGCACGGTGTCGAGCAGATGCGTGGCCGTCTGCACGTTCATCGGCTCCCTTCGAGGTCGGCCAGCACCGACCGAGCGGCGCGACGCCCCGAGACGAGCGCCCCCTGGATGGAGCTGGTGTCGCGATGGTCGCCCGCGACGTACACCATCCCACCGGGCCCACCGGTGACCGGGAGGCGCACCGGGCGACGCATCGGGTGCGGGGCCGGCATCCCCGGCAGGGCGTGCGGCAGGTCATAGCTGGCCAGCAGCTCCCACGACGACGTGTCGACTCCGTGCAGCCGGGCCAGCGCGGCGCGCACCTCGACGCCGTCGATCTCGGCGGGCACCGACCCGTGCACCATCGAGGTGGAGACCAGCACCCGGCCGCCCGGGGCGTACTCCGGCGCCGCGACCGAGATCGCCACGCTGTTCGCGACCGGGGACCTGCCGGCGTCGAGCAGCAGCCGCCCCATGGCCCCGGGGAGCTCGTCGGCGACGTGGTAGACGGTGGTGACGCCGCGCGCGGGCGGCGTCTCCAGCACTCCCGGCAGGAGCCGCGCGGCCGCCCAGGCATCCGTGGCGACCACGACGCCGCGGGCCTCGACGGGCCCGTCGTCGGTCCCGACGCGCGAGGCGGCCACGTCGTGCACCGGCGTCCCCAGCCGCACGGTGCCCACCGGAAGCAGTCCCGCGATCTGCTCGGGCAGCCGCTGCATGCCACCCGCAGGCACGGTCGACCGGCCGCGCACGAACATCTTGACCATCAGGTCGGTGAACCGGCGCGACGTCGACATGTCCTCCTCGAGCAGCACCCCGGAGAAGAACGGCCGCAACAGGCCGTCGACGACGTCGGCCGGGATCCTCGCCCGCTCCCATGCCTGCGCCGCGCCGATGTCCTCGCGGTGCCTGACCACCGATGCCGGCAGGACCAGGCACCGGGCGGCGTACGCCGCGAGCGCGGCCTTGCCCACGATCCCGCCGACCGGCAGCCGGAGCGCCGAGGTGGCCGCATGGAGGTCCCGGAGCGGGCTGCCGACGAGCACCCGCTCGCCGTCGAGGAGCACCGAGGCCGACGGCTCGAAGTCACGCAGGTCGAGGGCGTCGAGGTCCACCAGCCCCTCGAGAGCCGGGTAGGCGGTGTTCAGCACCTGGAAGCCGCGGTCGAGGGTGAACCCGTCGACATGGTCGGTGCGGACCCGGCCACCGACGGCGTCGTCGGCCTCGAGGACGCGCACGTCCAGACCGTGACCGGACAGCTCGCGCGCGCACGCCAGTCCGGCCAGGCCGGCGCCGACCACGACGACGTCGCACTGCTCGCTCATCGGCGCCCTTCCCGCACGCCGCGGAACAGCGGCGGCAGGTATCGCACCATCAGCGTCGACCAGGTCAGGTGCGTCAGCAGAGGTGCCTGGAGCCCGCCGGAGGCACGCCTCTGCAGGGCGAACAGCGAGCCCATCACACCAGCGGCGAGCACCAACGAGGGGTTGCGCGTGGTCACTGTGGCCAGTGCGTAGACACCGGTCGAGGCCACCACGGCCTGGTGCCGCGGGAGCGTGGCATACAGGGCGCCACGGAAGAAGATCTCCTCGCCGACCCCGTTGGCGTACGTCGTGAGCAGCACCAACGGCATGCTGCCCTCCTCGGCGAACTGCAGCACGCCGCGGATCGCCCGGTCGAGGAACGGGATCTCGCGGGCCACGAACGCGCAGCCGTAGAAGAACGCGAAGGCCCCGACCCCGGTGGCGACCGGGGTCAGCCACGGCCGTCGCAGGCGCCGGTCGTGGCCCTCGATCCAGCCCAGGTGCAGCGGACCGGAGGCCAGCCCGCCGACCGCCCAGGTCCCGGCGGCGGTGAGGGTGAGCACGTAGAACCGCGGTGAGTCGGGCCGGGCGGCGAGCGACAGGCCGAGGACGCTCGCGCCGAGCACCGAGGTCCCCGCCACCACCCTGCGCCGTCGGGCGGCCACCCGTGAGGACTCCTCGTGCCGCACCGGCACCACGTGGGTGATGGGCATCGGCAGCCGCGCAGAGACCGCGGCGCGGACCTGGTCCCAGGCCCGCTGCCAGGCAAGCGGTCGGGTCATCGAGCCGCTCGCGCCTTGTCCTCGTGCTCGTCGAGCGCCTGGCGCACCGCGTCGTCGTAGGCCATCGGCTCGAACGGCACCACGGAGCGGATGCTGTCGTCGTGG
>JBDTXF010000233.1:0-5543 GCA_040006355.1 Nocardioidaceae bacterium
CACGCCGTGCACCGGGGCGAGCAGCAGCGGATGGTGGCAGACCAGCAGGTCGGCCCCCCAGGCCAGGGCCTCGGCGACCACGGCGGGCGCCGGGTCGATCGCGAACAGCACTCGGTCGACCGGCTGGCCGGGGTCACCGCAGACCAGGCCGACCGCGTCCCAGTCCGCGGCCCAGGCCGGGTCGTACCAGCCGTCGAGCAGGGCGGTCACGTCCGCCAGCGTCAGACTCATGGCGCGAATCCTAGTGGCCCGCGGGATGCCGCTCCCGGTCCGATCCGATGCCGAACCGGCTGTTCTGGTAGAGCCTTCTTGACCGTCTGTCGTTCGTCCTGGGGACAACCCGGTCGACTAGGTAAAGGTTTCCAGAATTTACCCGGAATGATGCGACAGACCGGCCTTCGAGGTAGTTGAATACTGTCTGCAACGACCGCTGGTGACCCGAGACGCCAGCGGTCGTTGTTGTCTGCGCCCACCGGTGGCGCTCGTCGTCGACGGCCTCGCGTAGGCTGACCCGCGCTCTGCGGGCACCGGCCGCCCGCGACGGCTCCGGGGCGCATAGCTCAGCGGTAGAGCACCTCGCTTACAACGAGGTGGTCGCAGGTTCGATCCCTGCTGCGCCCACCGCCCCTCCTGCAGTCTGGGCAGCCTCAGGACTCGACCTCGGACAGGTCACCACCCCACAGGGTGTGGAAGGTGCCCTCGCGGTCCACCCGGCCGTAGGTGTGCGCGCCGAAGTTGTCGCGCAGCGCCTGGATCAGGGAGGCGGGCAGCCGGTCGCGACGCAGGGCGTCGAAGTAGGACAGCGTGGAGCCGAAGGCCGGCACCGGGATGCCTGCCGCGGTGGCGGTCGACACCACCCGGCGCCAGCCTGCCTCCCCGTCCTTGATGGCCTGGGTGAAGTACTCCTGGGTCAGCAGCGTGGTCAGGTCCGGCTCGGCCTCGTACGCCTCCCGGATCCGGTCGAGGAACTTCGCGCGGATGATGCAGCCGCCGCGCCAGATCGTGGCCAGGTCGCCGGGTCTGACGTCCCAGCCGTGCTGGTCGCTGCCGGCGACGATCTGGTCGAAGCCCTGGGCGTAGGACACCACCTTGGCGGCGTAGAGCGCGGTGCGGACGTCGTCGACGAACTGGTCGACGTCGTCGACCTGGGGCGTGGCCGACTGCTCGTCGAAGACCGCGCGGGCGGCCTCCCGCTGGGCGGTGTGCCCCGAGACGCTCCGCGCGAAGGTGGCCTCGGCGATGCCGGTCACGGGCACGCCGAGGTCGAGGGCGCTCTGCACGGTCCACCGGCCGGTGCCCTTCTGCTCCGCGGCGTCGGTCACCACGTCGACGAACGGCCTGCCGGTCTCGGCATCGATGTGCTTCAGGACGGTGGCCGTCAGCTCGATCAGGAACGAGTCGAGGTCGCCGGTGTTCCACTCAAGGAAGATCTCGGCGAGTTCGGCCGGCTCCTTGGCGAGCACGGTGCGCAGTACGTCGTACGCCTCGGCGATCAGCTGCATGTCGGCGTACTCGATGCCGTTGTGCACCATCTTCACGAAGTGCCCGGCACCGTCCGGCCCGACGTGCGTGGCGCACGGCGTGCCGTCGACCTGCGCGGCGATGTCCTCGACGATCGGACCGAGGCGCTGATAGGCGTGGTCGGACCCGCCGACCATGATCGAGGGGCCGTTCAGCGCCCCCTCCTCGCCGCCGGAGACGCCCATCCCGACGAAGTGCAGATCCTTCTCGGCCAGCGCCTGCTGACGGCGCAGGGTGTCCTCGTAGTGCGCGTTGCCGGCGTCGACGACGATGTCGTTCTCGTCGAGCAGCGCGGTCAGCTCGTCGATCACCGCGTCGGTGGCCTCGCCGGCCTTGACCATGACCACGATGGCCCGCGGCTTCTTGATCGAGGCGACGAAGTCCTCCAGCGACGCGGAGCCCACGAAGTCGCCGTCGTCACCGTGCTCCTCCAGCAACGTCGTCATCTTGGCGGTGGTGCGGTTGTGGACCGCGACGGTGTGGCCGTGCCGGGCCATGTTGCGGGCCAGGTTGCTGCCCATCGCCGCCAGGCCGGTCAGCCCGATGTCGGCGGTTCCCTCTGGCATGTCACTCCTCCACTCGGACGCCCCCCTCGCTGTCGGCGTACCCGGGCACCCTCCCGGCAAACCGGGTCACGGGGACGATGCGGTGGGGATGTCACCGAGCCGGGTCCAGCGGGCTCCGTCCCCGCCGCCACCCACCGGTCGAGCGGCGTTCAGGAGACGCTGCTGAGCACCTTGACCTGCTCGGCGAGGTCGCGCGCGTCCGGCAACGCGTTGTGCACCGCCCACTGCAGGACGCCCGCCCGGTCCACGATGAACGACGAGCGGTCCGCGCAGCCGAGCTCCTCGTTGAAGACGCCGTAGGCCCGTGCGACCTCTCCGTGCGGCCAGAAGTCCGAGAGCAGCGGGAACGTCAGCCCGTCCCGGTCCGCGAAGGCGCGCAGCGAGAACATCGGGTCGCACGAGACCGCCAGCAGCTGCACGTCCTCGGACTCGAAGGTCGGCAGCTCGTCGCGCACCGCGCAGAGCTCGCCGGTGCACACCCCGCTGAACGCGAAGGGATAGAACATCACCACCACCGCCTTCACCCCGCGGTACGACGACAGGCTGACCGTCGCGCCGTGCTGGTCGCGGAGCTCGAACTCGGGGGCCTGCCGGCCGGTCTCGAGTGTCATGGGTGTCCATCCCGTCACGTGGGGACGCTCTCGTCGCCCAGGAAGTCCCTGACGACGGGGAAAGTCCGTGTCGCACCATCGTTCCACTGCCGCGCGCCGCCGGGCGTCGGCGGGTCTCCTCTCAGGCGTCGTCGTGCTCGGCCAGCACCCGCTTGAGGACCTTCCCGGTGGCGTTGCGCGGCAGCTCGTCGAGGAAGACGATCTCGCGCGGCACCTTGTAGCGGGCGAGGTTCTTCTTCACGTGCTCCTTGAGGTCGTCCTCACTCGCCTCGACCCCGTCGGAGAGCACGACGAAGGCGCGCAGCCGCTTGCCGTAGTCCTCGTCGTCGACGCCCAGCGCGGCCGCCTCGTGCACGGCGCCGTGCCGTGACAGGCAGTCCTCGACCTCGGCCGGGAAGACGTTCTCGCCGCCGGAGACGATCATCTCGTCGTCACGGCCCTCGACGATCAGCCGTCCGCCGTCGTCGAACCGGCCCACGTCGCCGGTGGCCATCAGCCCGTCGATGAGCTCCTTGCTGCCGCCACCGGTGTAGCCCTCGAACAGCAGGCTGTTGCCGACGAAGATGCGACCGGCCTCGCCCTGGGGGAGCTCGCGGCCGTCATCGTCGAAGATCTTCACGGTCGTCGCGAACGGTGGCCTGCCCGCCGTACCAGGTGCCTCACGGAGATCTGCGGGCGACGCGATCGTGGCGTAGGCGACCTCGGTGGAGCCGTAGACGTTGAACAGGTGGTCCCCGAACTGGTCCATCCAGTCGACCCCCAGGTCCCCTGGCAGCGCGGACCCGGATGCGGCGACCACCTTGACCTTCGACAGGTCGTAGGAGTCGCGGATGCCCTTCGGCAGTGCCATGATCCGCTGGAGCATCACCGGGATCACCACCAGCGAGTCGCAGTCCTCCTCCACGAGCGTCCGCAGACAGCCCTCGGGGTCGAACGTGCGGCGCAGCACGATCGTCGAGCCCAGCAGCATCGACAGCGCCAGGTGCGCCCAGCCCCAGGTGTGGAACAGGGGTGCCGCGATGTGGCATCGCCAGCCGGACTTGAGCGGCAGCCGGGAGAGCAGAGCAGTCGCCGCCTCGAGCCCGGCCTCGCTGCGGGGGGCACCTTTGGGGCTGCCGGTGGTGCCCGAGGTCAAGATGATGATCCGGCTGGGTGCGGGAGGCGGCGCGGGAACGCCCGCCGCGCCCGCCTCGATCAGCGACTCGACCGTCACCGCGTCGTCCGCGGGCTCCTCGACCCAGCCCAGGATGCGCTCCGGGGTGCCGTCCCGGTCCCCGACGACGGGGCCGAGGAGAGCGCTGAACTCCTCGTCGAGGACGATGACCGCCGGGCCCTGCTGCTCGAGCACCTCGACGAGCTGGGGTCCTGCGAAGGACGTGTTGAGGTAGAGGATGTCGGCGCCCAGCTTGGCAGCCGCGAGACTCACGTCGACGAAGCCGCGGTGGTTGCGGCACATGATCGCGATGCCGTCGCCGGGCCCGACCCCGCGCCTGCGCAGCGAGTCCGCCAGCCGGTTGCTCCGGTCATGGAGCTCACCGAAGGTCAGCTCCCCCAGCTCGTCGACGAGCGCCAACCGTCGGGGCACCAGGATCGCCATCGAGGCGAAGCCGCCGGCGGGACCCGCGCCCCACCGGACCAGGGTGGCGGCGACCTGGACGAGTCGATGCGGCACGTGGGGGCGCAGCACGCCGGCGCTGCCGAGCACGCGCAACATGGTGGGCGCCTGGGCGACCAGGCCGAGCGCCTTCGCGACGTGGGGCAACGCGACCTCCTGGGCCGAAGTGAGCATGTCCATCATGAGAGGTTCGCCCGCACCTCGGGCCGGCGGGCCCAGGTGCTGGTCGACCGGGGGTCGGAGGGTCAGCGGCCGGTCTTGGGGGCCATCAGCCGGGTGGCCGACCAGTCCTGGCTCACCGGCACCGTGGTGGTGGTGGCGAGGCCCGCGATGGGGGCGCCCTCCGCGATGTCAGCCGGGTCCACCGCTGACGGCCGCCCGACCTTGGGGCTGAGCAGCCAGATCGCACCGCCCGCCACCAGGTCGGTCAACGAGTCCACGAGCGTGTCGACCAGGTCTCCGTCGGCGTCGCGCCACCACAGGAGGACGGCGTCGACCACGTTGCCGTAGTCACCGTCGACCATGTCCGCGTCGATGGTGTCCTCGATCTCGACCCGCAGGGCGTCGTCGACGTCCTTGTCCCAGCCGAGCTCCTGGACGACCATCCCCTTCTTCATGCCCAGCCGCTCGCCGGCGTTCTGGGTGGCGGTGCCGTCGGGGCCCCCCGAGGTCGCGCTCACGTCACTCCTCCAGATCCTTGTTCCTGCGTTGGGTCGTTTCGGTCAGTTCATCGGAAGTCGCCTCGCTGCGCAAGGCCGACGAACGCTGTCAGGGTAGTGCCATCCCGCCCGCGGCATGAGTCCTCCCACCTCTCCCGGGTCCGGACGGCGGGTTGCGACACCCGCTCTTCACGCTCTGAGCACGGGAGGCTGTGAGGTACTGGGGGTCTCGCATCCCGACCGAGGGAGTCCTGTGGCCCGGCTGATCGACCTCGTGCTGTCGCACCGGTGGCTCGTCGTGCTCCTCTGGGTGGTGGTCGCCGGAAGCGGCGCCGCCACCGCCGGCAGGACGGTGGACGGGCTGAGCTACAGCTTCGGCCTGCCAGGACAGCCGGCCTACGAGACGAACATCGCGATCCAGCAGAAGTACGGCGGCGGGGGCATCGAGGACCCGCTGGTGCTCACGGCACAGGCACCGCAAGGCACCACGCTGGGCTCGGGTGGCGGACGGGCCGTCTTCGACGCGGCCGCCCGGCGGGTCGCCGCAGCAGCACCCGGGACGCGGGTCGTC
>JBDTXF010000234.1:0-5495 GCA_040006355.1 Nocardioidaceae bacterium
GGTTGTCGAACGGGCTGATCCGCACGAGGCGGTGGGTGCCGGCCTCGACCGACAGCGTCCCGAAGGCGTAGGGCGCGTGGATCGCGAAGGTCGCGGACTTCAGGCCCGCCTCCTCGGCGTAGGAGGTGTCGAAGACCTCGACGGGATACTTGTTGCGCTCGGCCCAGCGGGTGTACATCCGCATCAGCATCTCGGCGAAGTCGGCGGCGTCCACCCCGCCGGCCCCGGAGCGGATGGTGAGCAGGGCGTCGCGGACGTCGTACTCCCCCGACAGCAGGGTGCGGACCTCGAGGGCCTCGACGGCCTTGTGGATGCGGCGCAGCTCGCCCTCGGCCTCGGCCTGGGTGTCCGCGTCGCTCTCCTCCCGGGCGAGCTCGAGGAGCACCCCGAGGTCGTCGAGACGGTCCTGGAGGTTCGTGAACCGGTCGAGGTCGCCTTGGAGCAGGGAGAGCCGACCGGTCACCCGGGTCGCGTTGGCCTGGTCGTCCCAGAGGTCGGGAGCCGCGACCTCCGCGCCGAGGGCGGCTATCTCCGCGCGGATCGCGCCGAGGTCCAGCACCTGCTCGATGGTGTGCATCGTCGCGTGGAGCTGCTTGATTTGGGTCTCTAGATCGGGGCCTGCCACTCAGGCAACACTACGCGACCGCAGTCGCGACGGAGGCCCGGGCGCTCGTCTGCGGCGAAGGGTGACGCGCCGCTCCGCGGGGGTCGTGCCGCTGCGGGCGCCTCGGTCCGAGGACCCGATCGGCTGACGGGTCAGGAGACCAGCTCGGTGCGGAGGTCCTTCAGGATGCGCGACAGCAGCCGGGAGACCTGCATCTGGGTCACGCCGATGTCCTGGGCGATCTGCTCCTGGGTCCAGCCCTGGAAGAACCGCAGGTCGAGGATCCGACGGTCCCGCGGGGCGAGGGACCGGACCGCCGGCCCGAGCACGACCCGGGCCTCGGCGCTCGCGAACTCCACGCCCTCGTCGGGCATCAGGTCCCCGAGCGTCGCCGCACCGTCCTCCCCGACCGGCACGTCGAGGGAGGCCGGGGTGAACGCTCCGTCGGCCGCCAGCGCCTCGATCACCGACTCCACGTCGATGCCGAGCTTGGCAGCCACCTCGGAGGGCCGGGGGGAGCGCCCCAGCCGCTGGGTCAGCTCGCTCGACAGCTTGGCGATGCTGCCCTGCAGCTCCTGGACCCGGCGCGGCGGGCGGACCGCCCAGCCGAAGTCCCGGAAGTAGCGCTTGACCTCACCGGTGACCGTCGGCACGGCGTAGGACAGGAAGTCCCGTTCGTGGGACGGGTCGAAGCCGTTCACGGCCTTCACCAGACCGACGTACGCCGCCTGCACGAGGTCGTCCTCGGCGAGGCCCCGCTGACGGTAGCGGTGGGCGATGGCCCGGGCCACCCCCATGTTGAGCACCACGACCTCGGCGCGCAGGGACGTCTTCTCGCGTTCGTCGTCGGTGCTGTGCAGCTCGGCGAGCAGCCGGGCGGTGGTGGTGCCGCGGTCCGGCTCCGGGAAGGGACGGGTCGGAGGACGGCTCCGGGTCACCGGGACGCCGGTCATCTGGTCTGAAACGGTCATGCCGCAACCACTTTCCGTGGAACTTCACGGGAGTAGAGGCGGTTGCTTGACCACTACGACGTACAGCGTAAGTGAAGCACTCAACCACCCCCGGTCACAAGCGTCGGCGCCGGCTCGCTCAGCCGTCGACCTCCACGACGGAGGCCGCGGTGCCCGAGACGACCGGTCGACGGTCCCACCCGGGCGGCACGATCGGCAGGTCCAGCGGCGTGGCGAGGCGTACGACGACCCGGTCGGCGGCCGTCTCGACGACGTAGTGCAGCCCCGGGTAGCGGCGCGCGGCTCCCGTCGCGGACAGGTAGTCCTCGACGTACTGCCGGGCCAGGGCGGGATCGATCTGCGCGCGGTCCCCGAGCCCACCCTCGTAGACCCGCTGCCCCGCGATGCCGTCGGCGGCGGCGAGCGCGGCGCCGTCGGCGAGCGAGTCGAGCCCGGACCGGCGCAGGTAGGCCGAGGACGCGTCGACGACGAGCGCCACCATCATCACCCCGACGATCGCGAACCCGATGATCAGCAGCGAGGTCTGTCCGCGCTGGTCCCCGCGGGTCACGGCCGGTCCTCGCGGAACGAGCCGTAGGGGACCGAGTGGTCCGCCTCGACCCGGATGCTCGGGGTGTCGCCGCCGAGGGCGTCGGGCATCAGCGGCAGGTCGACGGGGTAGACCAGCCGCACGTGCACCACCGACCCCGCGGACAGACAGGCATGCGGGTCCGGATCACAGCCGAGCGTCATCGAGGCGCGTGAAAGTGCGAGGCCCTGGTCGTCCAGTGCCACCGAGGCGGCGGCCCGAGCCCGAGCAGCGGCCTCGCCCTCCGACGGCGCGAGGGTGTAGGCGCGCCCCGCAGCCCGGGTCGCCGCGTCGACCGCGAACGCCGAGCGCTGCACCTCGAAGACGGACAGCACGATGTAGAGCAGCGGCACCAGCAGCAGCAGCGAGAGCCAGGTGACCTCGATCAGTGCCGTGCCGCGCTGGTCGCGTCGACGGGTCACGGGACGGCCTCCTCGACCGCGTGGCCCGCGACGTGCAGCCGGACGGCCGGCCCCCAGATGCCCAGCGGCGGCACGTCGGCGGTCACGTCCACCTCCACGCCCGGAGCGCCGTGCACGGTCGTCGAGCGGGCGACGACCTGCCGGGCGAACCTCGCTGCCAGCGCCCCCTGGATCTGCTGCCGGGTCCTGGCGGCTCCGGCGTCCGGGCCGCGGTCGACGGTCGCGGCGTACCTCGCCCCCTCCGAGGCCGCCGCGGTCAGGGTGTTGCGCACGTGCAGGACCAGCGCGACCTGCACGATGCCCAGGAACAGCGGGATCAACACGACGAGCACGAGCACGAAGTCGACGACCGCAGCACCCCGGCCGTCGCGACGGCGTCGGCCCGCCATCGCTCAGCCGCGCACGGAGCTCAGCGCGTCGCGCAGCATCTGGCTCAGCTGCGGTCCGGCGATCGCCCACAGCGCCGCCACGAGTCCCGCGGTCATCACGGTGATCAGCACCCAGCCGGGGACGTCACCGCGCTCGTCGCGCGGACGCCGGGCTCGCAGCCGCAGGCTCGCGGCGAGCAGCAGAGTGATCAGCTTGGTCATGGTGGTTCCTCTCTCTCGGTCAGGGGGTCACCAGGTGCAGGCCCACGACTCCGGGCCAGAAGGCGAAGACGACGGTCACCGGGAGCACGAGGAACACGACGGGGACCATCATCGCGATCTCCTTGCGGGCGCCCGCCTCGATCAGCGAGCGACGCCCGGCCTCACGGACATCGGTCGCCTGCGCGTGCAGGACGGCCGCCAGCGGCGTACCCCGCTCGAGCGCCACGGCCATCCCCTCGGCGAAGCGAGCGACCACGGGGAGTCCTGTACGCCGGGCCAGGTCGTCGAGCGCGTCGGTGACGGGGGTGCCGGTGCGGATGTCGGCCAGCACGACGCCGAGGTCCGCCGACAGCTCCCCTCGAGAGCGGGTGACCACCCGGTCCAGCGCCGAGACGGGCCCCTCCCCCGCGCCGACCGCCAGGGCCAGCAGCTCGGCGACGGTGGGGAACTCGGCGAGGATGCGTCGCTCGCGGTCGGCCACCTGGGCACTGAGCCGGTTCTCGCGCAGAAGGACGCCCAGCACGAAGGCCATCGCGCACAGGACGAGCAGCGGTGCGGTGCGGTCCGGGGAGCGCACCGCCACGACCAGCGAGAGCGCCGCCGAGACGCCGAAGGCGGCCAGCCCCCACAGCACCTGCTCCACCCGGAAGTCGTGCACCGTCGTCGCGCGGTTCGCCCGCTCCAGCCGGCGCCGGATGGAGGCGTTGCCGCCCAGCACCCGCTCGAGCGACCGGGCCGCGGAGCCGAGGCCAGGACCGACGAGTGCCAGGAAGGCGTTCGTCGAACCGGGCGCCGACACCGGTCTGTCGCTCTGGGGAAGGTCCCGGACGTAGGGCAGCACACGCACGGCGATCAGCGGCCGCCGCAGGGCAGTCGCCCGCGCCAGCACGACCGCGAGTCCGCAGCCGAGACCGCCACCCAGCAGGGCCCCCCACGTCGCGGACGTCATGACAGCACCCGCTGCTCGTCGGGAAGTCTGCCGATCCGGACCATCAGCCGATAGGCGAGCAGGCACAGCCCGGCGCCGATGCTCAGCACCACGACCCCCTGCGGCGAGGCGTAGCGGGTGATCACCTCGCGCTGGAAGCAGAGCAGCAGGAGCACCAGCCACGGGGCGGCGACCGCCAGTCGGGCGCCGTTGACCGTCCAGGCCTGACGGGACTCGAGCTCGGACCGGGTGCGGGCGTCCTCACGCAGGAAGCTCGAGAGGTTGCGCAGCAGGCTGCCCAGCTCGCCGCCTCCCACCTCGCGGGCGATCCTCAGGCCCTCGACGACGCGGTCCCCCACCGGGTCCGAGAGTCGTTGCTTGAGCCGGTCGAGACTCTCGGCGAAGCGCCCGGTGACCTGGTAGTCGACCCCGAACGCGAGGAACGGCTCTCGGAGCGGCTCGGGTCCTCGGTGCCCGAGCTGGGTGAGCGCCTCCGGCAGCGACATGCCGGCTCGGACGGCGGACGCCAGGTTGTCCACGGCCTCGGGCCAGACCTCGGCGAGCTCGTGCTGGCGCCGACGGGCGCGTCCGGCGAGCATCGCCATCGGCAGGTAGCCGGACAGCGCACCGAAGGCGACCGCCACCGTCACGGTGCGGGAGACCACCTCGATGGCCGTGGACGCGACCAGAGCGGTGCTGCCGCACACCGCCCAGACACCGCCGACCGTCGTCCCCGGGAGCCCCGCCCGGTCGAGCATCTCCCGGGTGCGCCCGACGCGTGGCGACCCCCGTCGGACGGGTCGCGGTGTCGTGAAGGACAGCCAGACCAGCAGCAGGCCGATGCCCACTCCGAGCCCGAGGACCGTGCCCATCAGGACGCGCCGGTCAGCAGGGCGCGGATGTCGATGCCGACCCGGTCGTAGCGCTCGAGGTGCGGTGGCATCCCCTGGGCGCGGGTCAGCCGGTCGCCCGAGCGCACGAAGATCGGCTCGGTCTCGATCACGTCGTTCTCGACCCGGCCGGGCACCGCGACGACCTCCTCCACCCGGCGTACGCCGTCGGGACCGATGCCGAGGTGCACGACCAGGTCGACCGACGAGGCGACCGTCGGGACCACGAACTTTGCCGAGATGTTCTCCCCCGCGAGAAGCGGCAGCACGCACATCTTGACCAGCGCCTCGCGGGCGCTGTTGGCGTGCAGGGACGCCATCCCCGGCAGGCCGGCGTTCAGGGCCAGCAGCAGGTCGAGGCACTCGGCGGCGCGCACCTCCCCCACGATGATCCGTGAGGGCCGCATCCGCAGGCTCTCCTTGACCAGGTCGCGCAGGGCGATCTCACCGGTCCCCTCCAGGCCCCGCTGCCGGGTCTGCATCGCGACCCAGTCCGGGTGGGAGAACCTGAGCTCGAAGACC
>JBDTXF010000235.1:0-5455 GCA_040006355.1 Nocardioidaceae bacterium
CACAGCCTCCGGCTGGACACCGCGCTGGTCTTCGACGAGATCCGCACCCTGGCCACCGCCGACGAGCGCCAGCGCCTCGCCCGCGAGATCCATGACGGGATCGCCCAGGAGGTCGCCTCGCTCGGCTACGTGGTCGACCACCTGGCCTCGACCACCAGGGAAGGCGAGGTCGCCCAGGGGCTGCGGGACCTGCGTGCGGAGCTGTCCCGAGTGGTCGCCGACCTGCGGCTCTCCATCTTCGACCTGCGCAGCGACGTCTCCCCCACCAACGGGCTCGGCTCGGCACTGTCGGACTACGTCCGGCAGGTCGGCGCCAAGTCCGACCTCACCGTCCACCTGACGCTCAAGGAGGCGCCCTACCGGCTCGCGCCGTCCGTGGAGGCGGAGCTGCTGCGCATCGCCCAGGAGGCGATCACGAACGCACGCAAGCACGCGTCGGCGGAGAACCTCTGGGTGGACTGCTGGACCGACCCGCCGCGGGCGAGTCTGGTGATCCGTGACGACGGCAACGGCATGTCCAGCGACCGCAAGGACTCCTACGGCATCTCGATCATGCGTGAGCGGGCCCAGCGCATCGACGCGACGCTCGACATCGTCAGCGACTCCTCGACCGACGCCGGTCGCGGGACCGTCGTGCAGGTTAGGGTTGCCGACAAGAGCACCGTCACCCCCGAAGGGCTGGGCACCCGATGACCGACGCACCCACACGCGTCCTCCTGATCGACGACCACGACCTGATCCGCCAAGGCTTGGCGCGTGCCTTTGAGCGCGCCGACGACTTCGAGGTCGCCGGACAGGCGTCGTCGGTCGCCGAGGGCTTGCGCGCGTTCGCCGACCTCTCGCCCGCCGTGGTCGTCACCGACGTGCGGCTGCCCGACGGCACCGGACTGGACCTGGTGCGCGAGATCCGCGCCCAGGGGCACGACACCGGGGTGGTGGTCCTGACCATGTACGCCGGCGACGAGCAGCTGTTCGCGGCCCTGGAGGCGGGAGCCTCGGCGTTCGTCGCCAAGGACGTACCCTCGGACGAGGTCGTCGCTGCTGCCCGACATGCACTGGTCTCCCCGCGCTCGTTCACGGCCGCCGACCTGGCCGGCGCGATGCGGCGCCGGATGAACCCGACCGGGCCGCAGCTCACCCAGCGTGAGTCCGAGGTGCTGAGCCTGTTGGCGCGTGGCTTCTCCGTGTCCGCGATCGGCCGCGCGATCTTCGTCAGCGACTCGACGGCCAAGACGCACATCTCGAAGATCTACGAGAAGCTCGGCGCCTCCAACCGGGCAGACGCGATCATGAAGGCCGTGCGCTCCGGGCTGCTCGCCGACGACCTCCGGGAGTGACTTAAGGCCCTCGCTGGCTAGTCCTTTCGGGTGGTCCGCGATTGACCGGTCCGCCAGCCGGTTCGGGGCCGTTCGCCCGATTCGCCCAGGCGCTCACCGTGACATTCTTCAGGTGTTGGATCCATCGCGGATCCACCATCGCAGCTCACCTTGGGAGAAATCATGTACGACGTCTTCACCTACGCTCGGATCCGCCTCGTCGCCAAGGCCAAGACCGAGCGCGGTGCGTCCGCGGTCGAGTACGGCCTGCTCGTCGCCCTGATCGCGGTCGTCATCATCGTCGCCGTCACCGCCGTCGGCACCAAGCTGTCGGGCGTCTTCAGCAAGACCAACGCCAGCATCGCTTCCTGATCTCCGCCGCACGTCCGATGGCCGCCGCGTCCGCGTCGCGGCCATCGTCGGTGAACGGATCGGACGGTTCTGAGCCACCATGCTTTACCACGACACTCACCTGCGGATCGTTCCGGTCGCGAAGGCCAGGACCGAGCGCGGCGCGTCCGCGGTGGAGTACGCCCTGATCACCCTGCTCATCGCGGTCGTGATCATCGCCGCGGTCACCCTGGTCGGGGGCAAGACGGCCGACCTCTTCCAGAGGGCCTGCCAGTCTGTGCCGTCCTACACCACCGGCAGCGGCTGCTAGGCCCACAGGTCTCTCAGGCAGGCCGCCGCGCCGTCCCAGGTCCAGCGCACCGCTGCGTCCCGCCCGTCCCGCGGCCGCCGTTCGGTCAGCAGCCCGACGAGCGCGTCCCGCAGCTCGGCATCCGCGCCGACCAGCCGGCCCCGGCCCCGGCCCAAGGCGTCCAGGGTCTCGGGTGCTCCGCCCGAGCGGCCGACCACCACCGGCAGCCCGCAGGCCTGAGCCTCCAGGAACACGATCCCCCACGCCTCCGCCTCCAAGCCGTGCCGCCGGGTGCGGCAGGGCATCGCGAAGACGTCCCCCGCGTCGGTGTAGGCCGGGACCTCGTCCCAGTCCACCCCCCCGGTCAGGACCACCGAGCCCTCGAGCGAGCGCTGCCGGACCATGCGCTCGAGGGTGCCACGGTGGGGACCGTCCCCGACCAGCAGGAGCATGGCACCGGGACAGGCGGCCAGCACCTCGGACCACACCCGGACCAGGGAGTCCTGCCCCTTGCGCGCGACCAGCCGTCCGGTGCACACCACCACCGGCCGCTCGGGACCGATGCCGAGGCGACGCCGCATCTCGGACCCGCCGCACCCCGGGTGGAAGCGCTCCGGGTCGACGCCCGGGGACAGCCGCACCATGCGTCCCGCGGCGGCAGGTGACAGCGCCGACCCGATCCGCTGATGACACCACTCGCTGACGAAGGTCATCACGTCCACGGAGTCCCCGATCCGCCGCAGCGCCCGGTGGGCACCCGGCACGCGTGCCCACCAGACCTCGTGCCCATGGGTCAGGGCCACGACCCTGGTCGCGCCGGCACGACGCAGCGCCGGAGCCAGCAGGCCGAGCGGGGCGCTCGCGCCGAACAGCACCCGGTCGCAGCCGCTCTCGCGCAGCACGGCCGTGACCCGGCGTGCCACGGCGGGCGTCGGAAGCAGCATCCGGGTCGGGTCACGATGGACAGGGAAGGGCAGCCGGGCGTCGTAGGCGCGGTCCCCGGGCATCGAGGCGGTGTAGACGACAACCTCGTCGGCGGGCATCCGCTCGCACAGCGCCAGCACGAAGGACTCGATGCCGCCGCGACGGGTCGGGAAGTCGTTGGTGACGACCAGGACCCGACTCACCATGACACGTGCCCCGGATGGTCGCTCACGCGGCCAGCCTGGCACGCCTCAGCCTGCGAGTCGCCCGAGGTCGGCCCGCCACGCCCGGGTGAACGCCTGCTGGTCGGTGCCGAGGACCCTGCGGAACGCGGCTGTGGTCGACGAGGCACGGTCGCTGGCCCGGTAGAACGCGATCAGCCGCCGCTCGCCGTACCTCTCGCCGAGCAGCCGGCAGGCCAGCCAGGCGGACTCGTACGACGCGCCCAGTGCCACGTTGTGCGGGTCGAAGTCCCGTCGACCGGGGAGGTGCGCCGGTGGGCCTGAGCGACGCACCTCGGCGAGGATCTGGCTCGCCGTGACCGACACCGGCAGGTCGACGTGGTCCAGCGCGACGTAGTCGGCGAAGCCCTCGAGCAGCCAGGTCGGGAGCCCGGACACAGCGGCGCCGGTCGCGACATGGGTGGCCTCGTGGCTCATCACGATCTGCGACCCATGGGGGCCGAGCCGGTCGAACACCCGAGGGTTCACGAAGATGTGCACCGGCGCAGAGCGTCGCACCGAGCCGTCGGTGGTCGTGGTCACGGCCGCGATCTCGGAGTAGGCGCCGGGCTCGGCGCCCAGCACCCGGGTCAGCCCGTCCTGGTCCGAGGGCACCTCGACGACCAGCCGGCCGCGCCAGGCGGGCAGCACCTTGCGCACGTCGAGGACTGCCCGGTCGGCGAGATCGGAGAGGAGGACCGGCGGCCGGGCACCGGCGGTGACCGTCAACGAGCGGGAGCTGCGGTCCACCGAGACCCGTCCCACCAGCCACAGCGGGGTCGCCCGGCCGTCGGTGTGCCGGGCGGTGACGAAGCGGGCCCGGTCACCGAAGCCGGCGAAGGTCAGCTTGACCTGCGTCAGGCTGTCGTGGAGGTCGAAGCCCGCCAGCCGCCACCGCAGCTGCACGTCACCCACCCAGGCGTCGCCGCCCAGCGCACGCTGCCGGGCGGCACCGAGGCGACCGGCGTCCTCGTCGAGGTAGCGCAGGGACAGGTCGCTCACGCGCAGCGCCCGCACGTTGCCGCGCAGGACCGCCAGCTCCCGGGCCGCCCGAGGGTTCGCGGCCAGCGCCGTGACCTGCCGACGGGTGCCGTGCTCGAGCCGGTCGGTGAGCCGTCCGAGCAGCCGCCCCGCGGCATCCGTGCGGGTGTCCTCCCCGTCCGGGTTGCCGTCGGCGCTGGGTGCGCCTCGTCCGCTTCCCTGGCCGGGCAGCACAGCGGCCGGCGGCCGATGCTGGATCACCACGACCCCGACGACGACCAGGGCGACGAGCACGGACAGCACGAGGCCGGCCGCCCACCATCGGGGACGACCGGCCGGTGCAGGCGGATCAGCCGGGTCGGACGGCACCGGCGTAGGGCATCGAGTTCACACCCGTGATCTTAACGCCCACGCTCGGGTTCTCCGCGTTCACGATCTGCCCGTTGCCGATGTACATCCCCACATGGCTGACCGGGCTGTAGTAGAACACCAGGTCACCGGGCTGGAGCGCGGACTGCGAGACCGGGGTGCCCGAGCCCATCTGCGCGCTCGAGGAGTGCGGCAGGCTGACACCGGCCTGCTGCCAGGCCATCATCGTCAGACCGGAGCAGTCGAAGGCGCTGGGTCCGGCGGCACCGTAGACGTAGGCGTCGCCGACCTGAGCCAGTGCGTAGCGGACCGCTGCCGCTGCCCGGCCGGAGGCCGGAGCACTCGTCGGGGTCGCGGCGACCCGGTCGCCGGACCGGCTGGCCCGGGCCGCGGCGCGGTCCTTGAGCGTGGTGAGGAGCTTCTTGGCCTCCGCCGCCTTGGCGTCGACCTGCTTCTTCTCCGCGCCCAGCTGCTCCTTGGTGCTGACGATGCGCGCCAGCTCGCGGGAGGCGGCCGACCGGCGCATGTCGAGACGCTTGGCCTGGACGCTGAAGTCCACCATCATCTGGCTCTGCTGGGCGTTGTAGGCCGCGACCGTGGTGAGCTGGTCCAGGAACGAGTCCGGGTTGTCGGCGAGCAGGACCTGGGCCGTCGACGACAGCGCCTGGCCCTGGTACTGGGAGACGACAGCCGTCGCGGCCTGCTGCCGCGCGGAGTCGACCTTGAGCTGTTGACGCTGGAGGTCCGACTGCAGCGCGGTGAGCCGGGTCCGGGCCCGCCTCATGTCCAGCCGCGCCTGGTTGTAGCGCTCCGAAGCCTGCTCGGCCTGCTGGTAGAGCCGGTCGACCCGGGTCTGGACGCTGTCGACGTCGGGCTTGGCGGAGCTGGGCGAGGCCGCGAGCACCGAGCCGCCGAGGGCGGTGAGGCACAGGGTCGCCAGCAGGCGGATGATGTGTGCACGCGTGATGCGCTTCCGGCCGTCGGTCACGATCGGACGGTTCTCC
>JBDTXF010000236.1:0-5447 GCA_040006355.1 Nocardioidaceae bacterium
CCTGGCCGAAGTCGGGAGCTCGCTTCCACGACACGTTGTACAGCCACATCAAGCCGAGCAGCATCCGCAGAGCGGCAGCGGCGCGGGCGTGCCCGGCGGGCACCTTCTCGACCGCTGGACTCACGAGCCACCGGAGCCTCGCTCGCACCGACTGCTTCACCATCATCTTGTCCCAACGTCGCTTGCGCGGAGCCTGGACCTCAACTGCAACTGACCGCGATGGAGGTGGGCGGCTGTGTCTGCTTGAGAGTCAAGCACGAACGAGTATTGATTGAGCCCATGGCCCCCACCCCCCCGATCGCATGGGTGCGGGGGGCCAAGCGTAGTGCCCAGGCCGCCTGGACCAGACCGACCGTAGCTGAAGGCCCTGGGGAAGTTGCCAGCAGCTTGCCGGTGGTCGAATCGACCTTCTCGGCCAGCAGACCGACGTGGTGCTCCCGTGGGGGGTCCCGACGTCGTCGTGACAACCGGCACCACCCGGGAGCGTCCGGGTCCGCGGGGGACGCTGTGGGCTGCGGCCTGGAGTCCGAAGGAGTCATCGCATGTGGCTGACCGAGACCAGTTCGAGGCTTTCGTTGCCGCCCTTGACGGTGACCTCGCGGACCGTGCCGATGTCGCGGATGTAGTACTTGTGGTCCAGGACACCTGGTTCCAAGACGGTGGTCTCCTTGGTGAGCAGCCCGTCGTCAGATCCCACCATGGGCACGGACACGTGGGCATTGAGGTCGAGGATCGTGAACCGGTCCTCGGCGTGGCCTGGGTAGTCCTCCTGCTTGAAGGACTGCCCGAGCTTGGGGTTGGCGGGCATGAAGATGCCGGCCTCGGCACCGTCGCGACCGGACTGGAAGGAGCCCTCGCGGCTCACGACCTGGCCGTGGCGGTTGAGCAGGGCGGTGCGTTCGCCGAAGTACCACACGGTGCCCGCCTTGCTCTGCGCGTACCAGTCGGTCGTCACCTCGTGCAGGATGCCGTTCTCGAACACCTTGTCGTGCACGACTCGGCAGGTGACTCCGTCGATGACCTTCGTCTGGTGAGTGACGAAGAAGACGTCGCGCAGCTTGTTGCCATCCTCGGTGCCTCGGTAGACGAGCCGGTTGCCCGGGCGCAGAGGGAACCACCGATTGTCCACGCGGCCATGGGTGAAGTGCGCCGGCGAGGGGTGCACCTGGGCCGTCACCTGGCTGGTCGGTGTGGGCGTTGCGTTCGGGGTTGCAGCGACACTCGCGTGCGTATGTGTGACGGTCGGGGCGGTGGCTACGAGGGCAAGAGCGGCAACCGAGCTCAGGGCATGGCTTCGATGGGACATCGTTCCTCCTAGGTGGGCGATTCCTTGTGGCTGGGGCGAAACAGATTCCGAGGCTAGGTGGCGCAGATGAGCCGATGATGAGCCCGGCTCCTCATCGGACGCTCATCTTGAGGAGACACACTGGTGTCATGCGGGTGCTGCTCATCGAGGACGAGCCGAAGATGTCGAGCCTGCTGCTCCGCGGGCTGGGTGAGGAAGGGCTGCTCACTGACATGGCGGCGACCGGGGTCGACGGGGTGTGGGCCGCCCAAGAGAACGACTATGACGCGGTGATCCTCGACGTGATGCTGCCCGACATCGACGGTTTCGAGGTGTGCCGGCAGATTCGCTCCGCGCAGGTGTTGGCCCCGATCCTGATGCTGACTGCGCGCGATGCTGTAGGCGACCGGGTGAATGGTCTGGATGCCGGCGCCGACGACTACCTGGTGAAGCCGTTTGCCTTCGACGAGCTGTTGGCGCGCTTGCGTGCCCTGCAGCGCCGGGGCCCGATCAGCCGTCCTGTTGTCCTGGCCGTGGGCGACCTGCGGCTGGACCCCGGTGCGCGTCGCGTATGGCGCGCCGACCACGAGGTGGTCCTCACCGCCCAGGAGTTCTCGTTGCTGCACACGATGGCGATGCGCCCGGGACGGGTGCTGAGCCGCGAGCAGCTCGTCCACCTGGCCTGGGACCAGTCCTACCAACAGCACTCCAACGTCGTCGACGTGTGCGTGCGTGGCCTCCGCGATCGGGTCGACCGCCCGTTCGGGCGGCACTCGGTGCAGACCGTGCGAGGCATCGGCTACCGGCTCAGCGAGGACACCGGGTGAAGGCCATGGCGAAGGCCTGGCCGATCCGGCTCCGCATCACCCTCGGGTTCACCCTCGCGATGGCCTTGGTGTTCTGCATCGTCGGCATCGTCGCCTACAACCGCCTCGCCACCGGGCTCTCCGACGACCTCGACCGCGAGCTTCAGCAACGGGTCCAGGACCTGAGCGCCCCCGTGAGCCGACCCGGATCCTCGCTCGCCGACCTGGCGGGCACCGGCCTCATCGAACGCGGCGAGAGCTTCGCCCAAGTCGTCGACACCGATGGACTGGTCCTCCAGTCAACCGCGACCCTTCACAGCCAGCCTCTGCTGACGGCGCCCGAGGCAGCGCGCGCCGCGGACGGCACCTTGTTCCTCGACCGCCAACGGGCGCCCGGTCTGAACGAGCCCGCCCGGTTGCTTGCCACGCCGCTCCCTCGTGCCGGAGAACCCGTCGTACTGGTCGTTGGCCTCACCCGGGAGAACGGCAGGGAGACCCTGAGCAGAGTGCGCATCGAACTGCTACTGGGACTGCCGCTGCTCCTGCTGCTGACCTCCACGCTCGGCTATGTCCTCGCCGGGGCTGCACTGCGGCCGGTCGAGGAGATGCGCTGGCGCGCGGCCGCGATGTCTGGCGGCGCTCCTGGTCAGCGTCTTCCACTGCCTCCCGGCAACGACGAGCTGGCGAGCCTGGGCGTCACCCTCAACGAGCTGCTCACCCGCGTCGACATCACCCTGGAGCGGGAGCGCGCGTTCGTCGCCAACGCCAGCCACGAGCTGCGCACCCCGTTGGCCCTGCTGCGAACCGAGCTCGAGCTCGCCGTACGCCGGCCCAGGTCGGCCCAGGAACTCACCCACGCGATTGATTCCGCCGCAGAGGAGGTCGACCGACTCATCCGGCTGGCCGGAGATCTTCTGCTGCTCGCCAGCACCGACGACCCCGACCTGCGGATTGCGCCGCACCAGGTTCAGGTCGCATCCATGCTGACCGGAGTAGCAGATCGTTTCCGGATCCTGGCCGCCGGCCGCGGCCGTACCATCACCGTCGAGCCAAGCGCCGTCGTGCACGTCGGGGCCGACCCTCAGCGCCTAGAACAGGCGCTCAGCAATCTCCTCAGCAATGCATTGCAGCACGGTGCCGGCCAGGTCGGGCTCAGCGCCCGAGCGGTGGGAGGCGAGACCGAGTTCCGGGTCACAGATAGAGGAGCGGGGTTCAGCGACACCATGCTGGCCCATGGATTCGAACGGTTCGCCCACTCCCCCTCCAGCGTCGGCAGCGGTTTGGGGCTCTCGATCGTCGCCGCGATCGCGAACGCACACGGCGGTTCGACCGGCCTCTGCAACCGGCCGGCAGGAGGAGCCGCAGTCTGGGTTCGACTCCCGGCCCCCCTCCCGGGAGATGATCACGGCGCCTCGCCCCCAGCTCGGGCTCGGTGAAGCTACCTCTCCACGTCCGATCTCCAGTCGCCGTGCCGGGTCCATGACCTCGCGCTCGACCGGCTCGCCGAGGTGAAGGCGTCCGTCAGCGGATCGGTGACGGGAGAAGGTCCGGATAGGCTGCGCTACTGCGTAGCTCGGCGAGATGCGGCCACAATCTCTCCGGTGGCGAGACCAACGACCGCGCCCAGAATGCATCTTCGCCACGTCCGCACTGTCTGTCGATCGTGCCGTCTGTCCATCCTCGAGCGGTGATGCCTGAGCCATCTCTGCGCGGGTTGTCCCGACCGGTTCCCGCGCCGACGGAGTCCCCGGCCCGGAGTGTCGCTGGGTGAGGGTGGAAGAAGCGAGTTGTGCTCGTCGTTGCACCCTGCATGCCTTCTCTTGCTGACCGAACGATCGACGCGCTCGCCGACGAGCACAACACTCTGGCTGCGGCCGTCGGAGGCCTGGACCACGACGGGCTGACAGACCCCTCGGGTGCCGCCGAGTGGACGGTGGCACAGGTGCTGTCCCACCTCGGCAGCGGCGCCGAGATCACCCTGGTCGGGCTTCACGCATCCATGGGCGTGCAGCCCGCTCCGGAGGATGACTTCAACTCCTCGGTCTGGGACCGCTGGAACGCTATGGGCCCGGCTCAGCAGCGCGAGGGCTTCCTGGAGCACGACGCGGCTCTGGTCGCAGCTTTCACCGATCTGGACGAGCAACAACGCCAGACGCTTCAGTTGCAGGTCGGGTTCGCGCCAGCCCCGCTCACGATCGCCTCGTTCGCGGGGATGCGACTCCACGAGACGGCCCAACACGGTTGGGACGTCGGTGTGGCCCGCGATCCCGCGACCCCGTTGAGGATCGGCTCAGCGCGGGTGCTTGCCGAACTGTTCTCAGATCAGTTGGCGTTCCTGCTCGGCTTCCTTGCCACACCCGACCAGGCCGCCGAGCCGGTCCTGCTCGACATCGCAGATTCCGGCTACGGGCTGTCCATTGGCGACTCGGTGACGCTCGTGTCACCTATCGACCACCCCACCGCCGTTTTCAGCGGCCCCCTCGAGGCTGCCATCCGCCTGCTCGCCGGGCGGCTCGGCCCGAACCACACCCCACCCGGCCTCGAGGTATCGGGCAACATCGATCTGGAGCAGCTGCGGACCGTCTTCCCGGGATTCTAGGCTCTCCTGACACCTCCGTGGGTCCCTTCCGGCTTGGGAGGACGGGGTGGTGGCCGCCAAGGTCGAGCATGGCCGGGGCGATGAGTCCGTGGACAGGCCGTGTTCGATCGCGGCCAGGATCGAGTCGAGGCGTACGACGATCCGGCGGTGTAGGTCGATGAACGCCGGGATCCGGCACCGACGGGCCGATCCGGTTCACATCTCGAGTGCCTCGACGGCCTCGGTGAGCGGGAGCTGGAAGACCAGCCGTAGACCTTCCTCGAGCCCGTATGGCCCGGTGCGGACACGGGTCGGTCCTGGCGACCAAGGCCGGCTTCGCCTGCTGTCGGCCAGTCAGGTTGTCGAGGATCTCCCACAACGCGTACCGGCATGCTCGAGAGCCGCCCGCCTGTCCGCTGGCTCGGCCCGCACGGCGTGGAACGAATCGGCGCCGGACCGCGTTGACGCACCGCCCGGCGACCACGGTGCTGATCCAGTCCGCTCCGTCGGCCGAGACGTGGGTGATCTGAGCGCAGCGCTCCTTGCCCAGCGAAGAACACCTCCAGGGTGGCCTTGTCGCGGCCGGTGCGGCCCACACCAGCCCGCCGGGTGTCGTGGTCGACCGTGGTGAGACGGTGCGTGGGAGGAGCCGGGCGTCATCTTGGCTGACTTCCACGTCGGCGGCAAGAGTGTGCTGACGGCGATGCTGCTGCACGCCACCACCAACGCCGTGGGCGGCAACTTCGCCAGCCAGCTGTTCGGGGGTGCCGACCTGAGC
>JBDTXF010000237.1:0-5439 GCA_040006355.1 Nocardioidaceae bacterium
CGGTGATGCGCAAGGCGATCGTCGCGATCGAGGACTACCGCTTCTACCAGCACGGCGCCCTCGACCTGCGCGGGACGCTGCGGGCCTTCGTGACCAACCAGGCCAACAACGGCACCACGCAGGGTGGCTCCTCGATCACCCAGCAGATGGTCAAGATGACCCTGGTGAACCAGGCGAAGACCAGGGCCCAGCGGGCAGCGGCCACGGCGGACACCTACCAGCGCAAGATCAACGAACTGCGCTACGCGATCGCCTTCGAGGAGAAGTACTCCAAGGACTGGATCCTGCAGCGCTACCTCAACATCGCCTACTTCGGTGACGGCGCCTATGGCATCGAGGCCGCCGCCCGGCACTACTTCTCGGTGCCCGCCTCGAAGCTCGACCTCCGTCAGGCCGCCACCCTTGCCGGGCTGGTGAAGAACCCGACCGGCTACGACCCGACGAACTTCCCCCAGCGGGCGCGCGAGCGGCGCGACGTCGTCCTCGGCCGGATGGCGGAGCTCAACGTGGTCTCCGGTTCCCAGGCGCGCCGGGCCGAGCGTCAAGGCCTCGGCCTGCACGTCAAGGGCGTCCTCAACGGCTGCGTCTCCTCGGCCGCGCCGTTCTTCTGCGACTACGCGATCCAGTACCTCCTCGCTGACAAGAACCTGGGCAAGACCACCGAGGAGCGCCGTCGGCTGCTGCTCAGCGGCGGTCTGACCATCAAGACGACCGTCGACCTCCGCTTCCAGCGGGCCGCCGACAGGTCCGTGCGCAACCATGTCCGGCCCCGGGACCAGGCGATCGGCGGCCTCGCCATGCTCACCCCCGGCACCGGCGCCGTGCGTGCGCTGGCGCAGTCCCGCCCGATGGGCAACGACGCCGCGAAGGGCGAGACCTACCTCAACTACGTCGCCCCCAAGAAGTACGGCGACGCGAACGGCTTCCAGGCGGGGTCGACCTTCAAGGCGTTCGTCCTGGCGGCCGCGATCACCCAGGGCATCCCGCTGTCCACCAAGATCAAGGCTCCGCAGACGCTCTCGATCCCGGAGAGCAACTTCCGCACCTGCAACGGCCACCTCCTCAGCGCCGACACCTGGAGCCCGCAGAACTCCACCGGGGCCGGCACGTTCGACCTCTACAGCGGCACCCAGCTCTCGGTGAACACGTTCTTCGCCCAGCTCGAGGAGCGCACCGGGCTGTGCAAGCCGGTCACGCTGGCCCGTGAGATGGGCGTGACCGTCCCGGACCGGGACGTGGTCGGGCCGTTCACCCTCGGCGTGACCGACGTCGACCCGCTCACGATGGCCGGCGTCTACGCGACCTTCGCCGCCCGGGGGAAGTTCTGCAGCCCCCAGCCGGTGACCGCGGTGCTCACCAGCACCGGCAGGACCCTCGAGGACTTCCCGCCGCAGTGCCGGCAGCTGCTGCGCAGCGATGTCGCCGACGCCATCAACGACATCCTCAAAGGCGTCCAGACCGGCAACGGGTTCGGCGCCAGCGCCGGTCTCGCGCTCAACCAGGAGTCGGCCGGCAAGACCGGCACGATCAACGAGAACATGGCGGTCTGGTTCGACGGCTACACCCCGAACCTCGCCACCTCGGCGATGATCGCCGGCGCCAACTCTCTGGGCCACCACATCACCCTGAACGGCCAGACCGTCGGTGGGGTCTACATCTCCGGCGCACACGGCTCGACGACGGCGGGTCCGGTCTGGGGTGACGCGATGAAGGCTGTGGAGAAGTACCTCCCCGACGCGACGTTCACACCGCCCAACCCGCGGACGATCGCCGGCCAGAGCGTCCTGGTGCCCTCGCTCTACGGGCAGAGCCCCGGACAGGCGGCTGCGACGCTCCGCAAGGCCGGGTTCTCACCGGTCATCGGGTCCACCGTGGACAGCTCCAACGCCTACGGCACGGTGGCCTACCTGAGCCCCTCGTCGGGATCGCAGGCCCCGACGGCCAGCACCGTGACCATCTACGTCTCCGACGGGACGCCGTACGTCGCCCCGCAGCGTGCCAAGAAGAAGCCGAAGGGCAACGCCCCGAAGAAGAACCCCGGAGGCGGCACCAACAACGGCCCGGCTCGCTGACCCCGGACGCCCGCGGCGTGGCCGTCAGCCGAGCTGGCGACGCACCTCGGCGGCGACCAGGCCGCCGTCGGCACGACCCTTGACCTGCGGGGCCAGGGCGCCCATCACCTTGCCCATCGCGCGCATGCCGTCCCCAGCGACTCCGAGCGCGGCCACGGTGGAGGTCACGAGGTCGCGGATCTCGGACTCGTCGAGCTGCGCAGGCAGGTAGTCGCCGATGATCGCCGCCTCCGCCCGCTCCTTGGCGGCACTGTCCGCACGGCCGGCGTCGGCGTAGGCGTCCGCGGCCTCGCGGCGCTTCTTCGCCTCGGTGCTCAGCACGCCGACGACGTCGTCGTCGCTGAGCTCGCGCTGCGCCTTGCCGGCCACCTCCGCGGTGGTGATCGAGCTCAGCAGCATGCGCAGGGTCGAGGACCGCAGGGCGTCGCGGGCCTTCATCGAGGCGGTCAGGTCGGTGCGCAGGCGGTCCTTGAGGTCACTCACCTCCCCAGTCTGACAGCCGCCCCCCGGGCCGGGTCCAGCCGGTTTGTCAGCCAGGAGCGGTGTGACAACCTGAGCACGTGCCGACCACGCCGGAGCCTGCGCTCCGCCCGCCCCTGTCCGCCGTCGCCCGGACCGCGGCACTCCTGGCCCTCGCCGGCACGGCGGGGCTGGGGTATGCCGCGGGCATCGAGGTCCGGTGGTTCGCGCTGCGCTCGGCCACCGTGCCCGTGCTGCCCCCCGGCCACCGACCGTTGAAGGTGCTGCACGTCTCCGACCTGCACATGACCCCGACCCAGCACCGCAAGCAGGCCTGGGTGCGCGAGCTCGCCGCGCTCGAGCCGGACCTGGTCGTCAGCACCGGGGACAACCTGGCGCACCCGCGGTCGGTCCCGGTCGTCCTCGCGGCGCTCGGCGACCTGCTGGACGTGCCGGGTGTCTTCGTGTTCGGCTCCAACGACTACTTCGCGCCCACCCGACGCAACCCGGTCCGCTACCTGCTGCCCGACGACGGTCGCCGCAGCACCGGGTCGGCGCTGCTGCCGGTCGAGGACCTCCGGTCGGGGTTCCGCGAGCGTGGCTGGGGAGACCTCACCAATTGCCGCCGGTCCGTCACGGTCGGGGGCACCACCGTCGCCTTCGCCGGCGTCGACGACCCGCACCTGGGGTACGACGACCTCGCGGCCGTCGCCGGGCCTGCCGACCCGTCGGCCGACGTGCGCATGGGGGTCGCCCACGCGCCGTACCTGCGGGTGCTCGACCAGTTCGCCGCCGACGGCTACGAGACGGTGCTGGCCGGGCACACCCACGGGGGCCAGCTCTGCCTGCCGTTCCACGGTGCCCTGGTGACCAACTGCGACCTCGACACCCGCCGCGCCAAGGGCCTGCACCGACACCCCGCGGACGCCCCGGCAGGCACGCCCGGGTCGTCCTGGCTGCACGTGTCCGCGGGCCTGGGGACCTCGCCGTACGCACCGGTGCGCTTCTGCTGCCGGCCCGAGGCGACGCTGCTGACCCTCACCCCCGCCACCGGCTCCGTCCCGGTTTCGTGAGCGGGCAACCGGTCGGTTAGAGTGACTCCGCCCTCGGGCTGTGGCGCAGCTTGGTAGCGCGCCTCGTTCGGGACGAGGAGGCCGCAGGTTCAAATCCTGTCAGCCCGACCGAGTGGTCATCACCGCAGCAGGCCCCCGCACCGTGGGTGCGGGGGCCTGCTGCGCGTCCGGGGCCCCAGCCACTCATTGTCCCGTCTGGCAGCGAACTGTGCCTGGAGTCATTACACTGATACTTACCACTTTGTAATAGTTTGACCAACTCTGGGAGATCACATGCGCACTGCCACCCGAATCGTTCTCGCTGGTCTGATCAGCACCCTCTGCTTCGGCGTTCTGCCTGCTCAGGGGGCCGCTGCGGCTCAGGTGGGCCCCAGCCTGGTGGGCTGCTGCCGCTGATCCGCAGCGTCCCTTCGTCCACGAACAGGTCACGAGGACACCCCCGTTTCGAAGTTGTGACAACGAATCTCTACTCTGGAGTCAAAGGCACGGTAACATCGAGCGCATGACCACCATCGGGACACAGGTGCGCGACCTGAGACAGTCCAAGGGGCTGACGCAGCAGTCACTGGCCGGGAACGGCATCAGCGCGGGCTACATCTCTTTGATCGAGTCGGGCAAGCGGACGCCGTCCACGGAGATCACCCAGCGCCTGGCCGAGCGGCTCGGCGTGCCCGTCGACCGCTTGACCGACGCCGGTCGACCGCTGGCGTCCGACCACGCCCGACTGGAGGCCAACTTCGCTCGGCTCTCGCTGGCCAACGGCGACCCCGCCGACGCCGTACGCGTGCTCAGCGGTGTCCGCTTCGACGAGCTGGACAGCGGCACCGCGTGTGACGCGGCGCTGGTCCTCGCCGAGAGCCTGCAGGAGACCGGAGACCTCGACCGCGCCGTGGGGGTGCTCGAGGACCTCGTCGTGCGCTGCCGGCACGAGCGGTCCTGGCTGATCATGGCCTCGGCCGCGATGTCCCTCGCCGCGATGTATCTCGAGTCCGGGGACATCTCGCGCAGCGTGGAGACCGCGCAGCTCGCGCTCGCCGACGTGGAGGCAGCCGGGCTGGAGGGCACCGACGAGCACATCCGTCTCGGCTCGGTCCTCGTGTGGGCGCTCGTGGAGGGGGGAGACCTGCTCTTCGCGGCCCGCCGGGTCGAGCAGTTCATCGAGGTCGCGGACCGGCTCGGCAGCACCCGAGCCCGCGGGTCGGTCTACTGGAACGCCGCGCTGGTCGCCCAGGAGCGTGGCCGGGTGGCCGATGCCATCAGGCTCACCGATCGGGCGGTGGCGATGCTCGGCGAGCAGGACGCTGGCCGCGACCTCCCGCGACTGCGGATGAGCTACGCCTGGCTGCTCCTCATCCACAGCACCCCCCGCGCGGTGGAGGCGTTGAGCCAGCTCGACCGGGCCGAGTCCGACCCGGCCCTGCTCGGCTCCCGGCTCGACCTCGGCACGGCGGCGACCTACCGCGGACGGGCCCACCTCCTGCTCGGCGAGCTCGAGGACGCGGCCCAGCACGCTGCCCGGGCGCTCACCCTGCTCGGTCCCTCGGAGCACGTGGAGCGGGCCTCGGCGCTGCTGCTGCTCGGTGACGTCGGCGCGGCACAGCGCGACGTGGACCTGACCCAGGAGGCCTACCGAGAGGCGGAGCGAGTGCTGACCGGCATGCGTCCCTCCCGCCAGGTGGCCCGGCTGTGGCGAGAGGTCGGCGACGCCGTCCGTGAGCTCGGCGAGCTGGACCGCGCCATGGCTGCCTACGACCGGTCCTTCACGATGCTGGGACTCGCGCCGCGGCCGAGCGCCCACCACCTCCAGGCCCGGTTCCAGCACGGCGCCTACGCCT
>JBDTXF010000238.1:0-5434 GCA_040006355.1 Nocardioidaceae bacterium
GCGGGCACGGTGTCGCCTCGGTGCACCGCGAGAAGTTCAAGCCGCTCGGCGGCCCGGACGGTGGCAACGGCGGGCCTGGGGGAAGCGTGATCCTGCGCGTCGACCCGGACGTCACCACGCTCGTCGACTTCCACCACAGCCCGCACCGCCGCGCCCCGCACGGTGGCCACGGCGCCGGCGGCAACCGCAGCGGCGGCCTCGGCGAGGACCTGCTGCTCGCCGTGCCGGACGGCACCGTCGTCACCGACGAGCGCGGGGAGGTGCTGGCCGACCTCGTCGGACCCGGCACCGAGATGATCGTCGCAGCAGGTGGACGGGGCGGCCTGGGGAACGCCGCCCTCGCCTCGTCCAAGCGCCGGGCCCCGGGGTTCGCGCTGCTGGGTGAGCCCGGTGACGACCTCACCGTGATCCTCGAGCTCAAGGTGGTCGCCGACATCGGCCTGGTCGGCTTCCCGAGCGCCGGCAAGTCCAGCCTGATCGCCGCGCTCTCGCGGGCCCGGCCCAAGATCGCGGACTACCCGTTCACGACGCTGGTCCCGAACCTGGGCGTGGTCACCGCCGGCGAGACGACGTTCACCGTGGCCGACGTACCCGGGCTGATCGAGGGTGCCAGCGAGGGCCGCGGTCTGGGCCACGACTTCCTGCGTCACGTCGAGCGCTGCGCGGCGCTCGTGCACGTCATCGACACCGCCACCCTCGAGCCCGGACGGGACCCGCTCGCCGACCTGGACGTGATCGAGCGGGAGCTCGCGTCGTACGGCGGGCTCGCGGACCGTCCTCGCCTGGTGGCACTGAACAAGGTCGACGTGCCCGACGGACGGGACCTGGCCGACATCGTCCTCGAGGACTTCGAGGCCCGGGGCCTGCACGTCCTGACGGTGTCTGCCTCGAGCCATGAAGGGCTGCGGGAGCTGTCGTTCGCGATGGCCGAGATCGTCGCCCGCAGCCGCGCCGAGAAGCCGGTCGCCGAGGCCACCCGGATCGTGCTGCGGCCTCACGAGACCCTCGGCGGTCCGGAGTTCACCATCCGCGAGACGGGCGAGGGCTGGCGGGTGCGCGGGGTCAAGCCCGAGCGCTGGGTGCGGCAGACCGACTTCAGCAACGACGAGGCCGTCGGCTTCCTGGCCGACCGGCTCAACCGGCTCGGCGTGGAGGACAAGCTTCTCAAGCTCGGTGCCAAGGAGGGCGACGCGGTGCTCATCGGCGAGGCCGACAACGCCGTGGTGTTCGACTTCCGGCCGATGGTCGAGACCGGTGCGGAGCTCCTGGGCAGGCGCGGTGAGGATGCCCGCCTCGAGGAGGCCCGTCCGGCCGCCCAGCGGCGGCGCGACATCGAGGCTGCGATGGCCGCTCGTGCCGAGGGGGAGACCCGCGCCGACGTGGCCCGGCGCTTCGACATCTCGATGTCCGAGCTGGACGCCCTCACGGCACCCGGTGCACGCGTCGGCCTGGACTTCGGCTGGACCGAGGACGATCCGGGGGACGTCAGCCGGGAGGACAGGTGACCGCTCGCGAGCAGGTCGTCTCGGCCACCCGGGTGGTGGTCAAGATCAGCTCGTCGTCGCTGACCACCACCGAGGGCGGGATCGACCCCGAGCGGGTGCGCTCGCTCGTCGACGCCCTCGCCGGCGTCCGGGACCGTGGTGCCGAGGTGGTGCTGGTGTCCTCGGGCGCTATCGCGGCCGGGCTCGCCCCGCTCGCCCTCCCGCGCCGTCCGCGGGACCTGGCCACCCAGCAGGCCGCGGCCGCCGTCGGGCAGGGGCTGCTGGTCCGCCGCTACAACGAGGAGTTCGCCCGGCACGGCATCATCGTCGGCCAGGTGCTGCTCACCGTGGACGACGTCACCCGGCGCAGCCACTACCGCAACGCCTACAACACCTTCGCCCGGCTGCTGGAGATGGGCGTGGTGCCGGTCGTCAACGAGAACGACACCGTGGCCACCTCGGAGATCCGCTTCGGGGACAACGACCGGCTCGCCGCGCTGGTCGCCCACCTCGTGCATGCCGACCTGCTGCTGCTGCTCAGCGACGTCGAAGGGCTCTACGACGGCAACCCGGCGCGCGGTGGTGCCACGATGCTGAGCGAGGTCGGCTCGGAGGCCGACCTGGCCGCCGTGCACATCGGCCGCCCGGGCGCGGCGGGCATCGGCACCGGCGGGATGCAGACCAAGGTCGAGGCCGCCCGGATCGCCACCGGCGCCGGGATCCCGGTGGTGCTGACCTCGGCCGCGCACGCCGCCGAGGCGCTGGCCGGCGACCCGGTCGGCACGGTGTTCCATCCCACCGGTCGACGTCGTCCCACCCGACTGCTCTGGCTGGCGCACGCGACGGAGGCCAAGGGGCGCCTCGGGCTGGACGCGGGGGCGGTGCGTGCGCTCACCGAGCGGCGCGCGTCTCTGCTGCCGGCCGGCATCACCTCGGTGACCGGGACGTTCGTGGGCGGTGACCCCGTCGACCTGGTGGACCCCGACGGGGTCCCGGTGGCCCGGGGCCTGGTCAACTACGACTCCACCGAGCTGCCGGGCCTGCTCGGCCGCTCGACCCGTGACCTGGCGAGGGAGCTGGGGGCGTCCTACGAGCGCGAGGTCGTGCATCGCGACGACCTGGTGCTGCTGCCTCGCTGACGTCGGTGTCGAGCCCCTCGACGGAGCGCACCATTTCCGCCATCATGCCTCCTGACGGGGCAAAGACCGACAGACTGACTGCGTCGCCCGGACCGGCGGGGGACGACGTGGAGCGGTGGTGCCGGGTGTCTCGGGGGGCCTGCGAGGGGTGGTGTCGGTGAGCGAGCCCAGTCGGCTCTGGCACGTCACGGTGACGGTCGCCGGTGAGGCGGTCGAGCCCCGGATCGTGCGCAACTGCCTGCGTCGGCTCAACGACCAGCGACCGTTCCTGCACTCCTTGAGGTACGCCGGGGGCCGCGCGGAGATCCAGTACTGGGAGGAGGCGATGAGCCTGCTCGACGCCTCCTCGCTCGCTCTGCGGGTCTGGACCGAGTACCGAGAGTCGGCTGGACTGCCGCGCTGGGAGGTCGTCGGCCTCGAGGTCCTGGAGCGGCAGGTCTTCCTGTCCCGCGGCATGGAGTACAACATCGTCGTGGACCTTCACGATGTGACACCCCTGCCGTTCTGAGGGTGCCCCCGCCTAGGCTGACGCCATGAGCGAGAGCAGCTTCGAGGACGTCGCACTGCGGGCTCGCGAGGCGGCCCACACGCTCGCGCTCGCGACCCGGGCCACCAAGGACGCCGCGCTGCGCGCGATGGCGGAGGCCCTGGTCGAGGCCACCGACGACGTGCTGGCCGCCAACGACGTCGACGTGTCCGCGGCGCATGGTCGCGCCACCCCCGCGGCGATCGTCGATCGCCTGCGCCTGGACCCGGGCCGGGTGGCGGCGATGGCCGACGGCCTGCGTGAGATGGCGGCCCTGCCCGATCCGGTGGGCGAGGTGGTGCGGGGATCGACGCTGTCCAACGGTCTCGAGCTGCGGCAGGTCCGGGTGCCCTTCGGCGTGGTCGGCATCATCTACGAGGCCCGCCCCAACGTCACCGCCGACGCTGCCGGCATCTGCCTGAAGTCGGGCAACGCCGCGCTGCTCCGCGGCTCGTCGAGTGCGTGGTCCACGAACAGAGCCGTCGTCGCGCTCCTCCGAGAGGCGGCCTGCGCCGTCGGCCTGCCCGCCGACGTCGTGCAGCTGGTGCCGGGCGAGGGACACGAGGCCGCCAAGCAGCTGATGCGTGCCCGCGGCCTCGTCGACGTGCTGATCCCTCGGGGGGGAGCGGGGCTGATCCGCTCGGTGGTGGAGGAGTCGACGGTGCCGGTGATCGAGACCGGGGTGGGCAACTGCCACGTCTACGTCGACCGGGACGCCGACCTCGACCGGGCGCTGGCGATCGTCCTCAACGCCAAGACCGACCGGCCCTCGGTGTGCAACGCTGCGGAGTCGCTGCTGGTGCACGCCGACGTCGCGGACGTGTTCGTGCCACGGGTCGTGGCGGCCCTCCAGGCGGCCGGGGTGACCGTCCACGGTGACGCAGTCTTCGCCGCCTGCGCCGGCGTGGTCGCGGTGACCGAGGAGGACCACGCCGCGGAGTACCTCTCCCTGGACATCTCTGCGTCCGTCGTCCCCGACCTCGACGCGGCGGTCCGGCACATCCGCACCTACTCCACGGGGCACACCGAGGCGATCGTCACGGACTCCCAGAGCGCGGCCCGCCGCTTCACTGCAGCGGTGGACTCAGCCGCGGTGATGGTCAATGCCTCGACCCGCTTCACCGACGGAGCGGAGTTCGGCTTCGGTGCCGAGATCGGGATCTCCACCCAGAAGCTGCACGCGCGAGGACCGATGGGCCTGCCCGAGATGACCTCGACGAAGTACGTCGTCACCGGTGACGGCCAGGTCCGCTAGCGCGATGCCGCGCATCGTCACCGTCGAGGAGCGGCGTGCCCGGCTGGCGCGACGCCACCGGCTGCTCCCCGAGGACCGGGTGGACAGCGTCGCGACCATCGCGGACGCTCTGGTGGCGCTGCACTCCACCGACCCGGTCACCGTCTTCCTCTCTGCCATGGTGCGCATGCAGCACCCGTCGGTCGCGGCCGTCGAGCAGGCGCTGTACGCCGACCGGGAGGTCGTCCGCCACCACGCGATGCGTCGCACGCTGTGGGTCGCGACGCCCGCCGTCGTACGCCTGATGCATGCGGCTGCCACCCGCAGGCTGGTCGCTCCCGAGCACCGGCGGATCGCGAAGCTCCTCGCGGACAACGGTGTGGACGACCCGGAGCAGTGGCTCGCGGAGGCGCGCGACCACGTGCTCGCAGCGCTCGAGACGCACGGCCCGCTGACCGCGCGCTCGCTCGGGATCCGGGTGCCGGTGCTGGCCCGCAAGATCGTGATGTCCCCGGGCAAGCGGTGGTCCGCGACGGTGTCGGCGCACACCAGGGTGCTGCTGAACCTCGGGTTCGAGGGCCAGATCGTGCGCACCAGGCCGACCGGCACCTGGATCAACGGCGCCTACACCTACGCCGCGATGGGCTCGTGGCTCGACGGGGGGCTCGGCGACCTCGACGAGCGCGAGGCGGCCGGGCGGCTGGCGCTGAGGTGGCTGCACGCCTTCGGGCCGGGGACCATCACCGACCTGCAGTGGTGGATGGGCTGGACCGGCGCGACGACCAAGGCCGCGCTGGT
Source organism: Nocardioidaceae bacterium (assembly GCA_040006355.1). Taxonomy (GTDB): domain Bacteria; phylum Actinomycetota; class Actinomycetes; order Propionibacteriales; family Nocardioidaceae; genus Nocardioides_B. The sequence continues at coordinate 5,182 of JBDTXF010000238.1, forward strand.
CGACGCCGGGGCCGTGGAGGTGGCGCTCGAGGACGGGCCCGGTTGGCTCGCCCCCGGCGACGAGGAGCCGGTCGACCCGGTCGAGCCCTGGGTGGCCGTGCTGCCCGGGCTCGACCCGACCACGATGGGCTGGAAGGAGCGCGGGTGGTACCTCCCCTCGGGGGCCGGCGACGCCTTCGACCAGATGGGCAACGCCGGGCCGACGATCTGGGTCGACGGCGAGGTGGTCGGCGTCTGGGTGCAGGCGCCGGAC
>JBDTXF010000239.1:0-5427 GCA_040006355.1 Nocardioidaceae bacterium
ACAGCCTGGCGCTGTTCGGCGACGTCGCGACCGAGATGTGCATCCGCACCGACGGTGACGAGGGGCTGTTCGCGTCGTACTCCGACGTGCAGTTCCGCGCCCCGGTCCGGGCCGGGGACCTGCTCGAGGTGACGGCCGAGGTGGTCGCGGTCGGGCGACGCTCCCGCACCCTCGAGCTCCGGGCCGTGGTGGTCGCCCGCGGCACACCCACGGTCTCCCCGTCCGCGTCCCGGATCCTCGACGAGCCGATCCTCGCGACCACCGCCACCGGCGTGGTGGTCGTGCCCGCTCGGGACGTCTAGGGCGGTCCGGCGTGTCGCGTGACGACACGCCGCCACCCGGAGAAACCCAGCAGGAATTCGGGACCACAGGTCAGCGCACTGACCTGCACCGTTGCGCCGTCGTCGCTGGTCAGCGGCGGGTTGACACCCACCACCCCGCACCGACAGGCTTCGCGAGTTCCACCGAGCAGGCCGGCGCACAGTGCTGGCGTCCAGGTGGCCGCGTGACCGGGTCGGGTACCACGAACCCGGTGCGACGCGGTTCCCGGAGGTCGGCGCTGCTCCGCAGGGGTGGACGCGAGCAAGAGCCCGAGACCCAGTAGACAACGGTCCCGACTCCGCACCCAGCGGTGGCGAGGCCGGTCCGAAGGGTCACGGGCTCTTGCCGCGTCCGGGGCCAGGCCACGGCGCCCTCGGGGCGGTCGGTAGGTTGGGCCCGTCGCGGACGCACGCCGCAGGCACGGTCGGTGGGTTCAGGAGGACGTCGGTGAGGCTGCTCGCGCGGACCGCCGTCGCCGCCCTTGCCGGGATCGGTGCCGGCCTCTCGTTCCAGCCCTACCACTGGGTGTACCTGCTGCCGCTGTGCGTCGCCGTCCTCACCGGCCTCTGCGTCGCCCGACGGCTCCGGTCCGGCTTCTGGCTCGGCTTCGTCTTCGGCACGGCGTTCATGCTGATGCTGCTGCCCTGGCTGCAGGTGATCGGGGTGAGCGCCTGGATAGCCCTGTCCGTCGTCGAGGGCCTGTTCTACGGCGTCGCGGGGCTGGCCACCAGCGCGGTCGCCGGGCGCGTCGTACGCCTGCCCGGGTGGCCGGTGTGGGCGGCGTGCTCGTGGGTGCTGCTCGAGGCGCTGCGCGCCGAGGTGCCGTTCGGCGGCTTCCCCTGGGGGCGGCTCGCCTTCGCGACCGACGACACGCCTGTCGCACCGGTCTTCGCCTACCTCGGCGCCCCGGGCGCGACCTTCGTGGTCGCCCTGCTCGGGACCACGCTCGCCTGGGCCGCGCTCCGGGTGCGCCACGCGCCGGTGCGGGCCGTCGCCGGCCTCGCCGTCGCGGTGGTGCTGGCCGGGGTGGCGGCGGTGTTCCCGTGGCAGGCGACCCGCCCGGGGGACCAGCGGGTGACGGTCGCTTCGGTCCAGGGCAACGTTCCCGGCAAGGGGCTCGAAGCGTTCGCCGAGCGGCGGGTGGTGCTCGACAACCACGTCGCGGTCACCGCGGAGCTCGCGCACCGCATCGCCGAGGGGAAGGCCCGCCGTCCGGACCTCGTGGTGTGGCCGGAGAACTCCTCCGACATCGACCCCTACACCGACCGGCTGGCCGCCACCGCCATCGGCCACGCCGCCGAGGCCGTCGGAGCGCCGCTGCTGATGGGGGCCGTGGTCGGGGACCGGGTGAACTCCGACGGCTGGTTCAACCGGGCGATCGTGTGGTCCCCGCGCACCGGCAGGCCCGGTGCCTACTACGACAAGACGCACCCGGTGCCCTTCGGGGAGTACATCCCGCTGCGCTCGCTGCTGGCCTCCCGGATCAGCGCGCTCAACCAGATCCCCAGCGACATGGTCCGGGGGACCCGCCCCGGCGTGCTCCAGATCGGCAGGGCCCGGGCCGGAGTGCTGATGTGCTTCGAGGTGGCCTACGACGGCCTGCTGCGCCAGGTCGTCGACGGTGGCGCCGACCTGGTCGTGGTCCCGACCAACAACGCGACCTACACCGGCACCGGCCAGATCGAGCAGCAGTTCGCGATGTCGCGGCTGCGGGCGATCGAGACCGGACGGTACGTCGTGGTCGCGTCCACCAACGGCATCTCGGGGATCGTCGCGCCCGACGGGCACGTCGTGGAGCGCGCACCGCAGCGGCGCGCGGCGGTCCTCGAGCGATCCGTGGCCCTGCTCACCGAACGGACCCCCGCCGTCGTGCTCGGTCCGTGGCCGGAGGCTGCGGTCGCCGGCATCGCCGTCCTCTCGGTCTTCGTCGGGATCGGGGTGGGCTATCGTCGCCGGTCCCGCCCGGGGCGCGGTGTGGTGAGCGAGCACGGGAGGCAGGCGTGAGCGGGTTCGACCCGGGTCGGGTGCTGATGGTGATCCCGACCTACGACGAGCGGGAGAACCTCGAGTGGATCCTCGGGCGGGTCCGGGCCGCCGTCCCTCAGGTCGACGTCCTGGTGGTCGACGACGACTCCCCGGACGGCACCGGCGACCTCGCGGACGCGCTGGCGGCGGCGGACCCGCAGGTCAGCGTGCTGCACCGGACCGAGAAGGCCGGGCTGGGGGCGGCCTACCTGCACGGCTTCCGGGTCGCCCTGGAGCGCGGCTACGACGTGGTCGGCGAGATGGACGCCGACGGGTCCCACCAGCCCGAGCAGCTGCCACTGCTGCTGGCGGCGCTGGCCGAGGCGGACCTGGTGATCGGGTCGCGCTGGGTGCGCGGGGGCTCGGTGGTGAACTGGCCGTTCTCACGCAAGGTGCTCTCGGCGGGCGGCAACGTCTACGCCCGGCTGCTGCTCGGGGTCGCGCTGCGCGACGTCACGGCCGGCTACCGGCTCTTCCGCAGGACCACCCTGGAGACCATCGACCTCGAGAGCGTGGAGTCGGCGGGCTACATCTTCCAGACCGACCTGGCGTTCCGCACCCTGCGCGCCGGTCTCCGGGTGGTCGAGGTGCCCATCGAGTTCGTCGAGCGGGTGCGTGGGGAGTCCAAGATGAGCCCCGACGTGGCGCTGGAGTCGCTGCGCCGGATCACCGCCTGGGGTCTGCGTGAGCGCCGACGTCAGCTCCGCGACGTACTCTCGAGGTCAGGTCGAGGGAGCGTGGGATGAGCGGGTCGAGGCGCGTGGTGATGCGGCGACGGGTGCCCTGGTGGGTGCTGGCGCTGCTGTTCGTGGTGCTCCCGGTGGTCGAGATCTATGTGCTCATCCAGATCGGTCAGGTGATCGGGGCCTGGTGGACGATCCTGCTGCTGGTCGCCGACGGGTTCCTGGGCAGCTGGCTGATGAAGCGCGAGGGCGGCCGGGCCCTGGCGGCGCTGCGCGACGCGCTCGCCAGCGGCCGCATGCCGGCGCGCGAGCTCGCCGACGGCGCCCTGATCCTGGTGGGCGGGACGCTGCTCCTGACACCGGGCTTCGTCTCGGACATCTTCGGGCTGTTCTGCGTGCTGCCGTTCACCCGACCGGTGGCACGGCGGGCGCTCACCCGGTTCCTGACCCGCCGGTTCTTCGGCCCCGGAGGCCTGGGAGACGCGGGCGGCCCAGGTGGCCTGAGCGATTCCGGGCAGACGCGACAACGCCCCGGACCAGATGGTGTGGTCCAGGGCGAGGTCGTCGACTGATCGGCTGCGCCTCAGGCGCTCTTGGCCTTCTTCTTCGAGGGCCGGTGCAGGTGCGCCGGGCCGATCTCTCCGCCGCGCAGCAGCTCGAGCCGCTCGGTGAGGATCTCCTCGAGCTCCTTGATGGAGCGCCGCTCCAGCAGCATGTCCCAGTGGGTGCGGACCGGCTTCTCGGCCTTCGCCTCCTTGACGATGCCACTCCTGCTCAGCGCCTCGGCGCCACAGCGGGGGCACTCCCAGACCGCCGGTACGTCGGCCTCGACCGACATCGGGATCTCGAACTCATGTCCCTGGGGGCAGGCATAGCCGACGTTCTGACGGGCCGCGAACTCGATGCCGCGCTCGTCCTCGAAGCTCTGGCCGCCCAGCCGGGCGCCGCGCAAAGTGCGCTCTCCCATGAGCCACCTCCTGGTGTTGGTTCCCCGTGGTCACACATCTCGGACGAGGACCCCTCTCCTCGAGGGAGGCCCACGTCGTGCACCTAGCACAACGAACCCGGAGCCGTCAGGATTCCCGCGGCCCGCTCTGGTGTCCGTCGCCTCCTGCTTATACCCATCCCACGCCACCTCCAAGCGCGGGACCGGGTGAGATGGGACATAGGGCTAGACGACCGCCGGAGGAGTGTTGCCGGCCTCTCGGATGCCCCGCTCCGGGTCGAGGCGGTGCAGGAAGACCGCGCCCAGGACGAAGAAGACCACGAGCGCCACGATCGCGGGGCGGTAGGAGCCGGACACCTGGAAGACGAACCCGAACAGGAAGGTCCCGAACCACGAGGTGCCCCGTTCGCAGGCGTTGTAGAGCGCGAAGTACTCACCCTCGCGCCCGCGGGGGATCAGCAGGCTGAAGAACGACCGCGAAAGCGCCTGGGTGCCGCCCAGCACCACCGCGATCGCGATGCCGAGGATCAGGAACAGCGGCACGTTGCCGGCGGGTAGGAACACCGCGAGCACCACGATCACCATCCAGCCGTAGATCCCCCACAGGATCGACCGGTAGGACCCGAACCGCGCAGCAAGACGCCCGAACAGCAGCGCCCCTCCGAAGGCGACGAACTGGATCAGCAAGATGGTGGCGATCAGCACCGACTGCCCGAAGTCGAGCTGCTTGGCGCCGTACGTCGAGGCGACCCCGATCACGGTCTGGATGCCGTCGTTGTAGAACAGGAACGCGACCAGGAAGGTCAGCGTCATCGGGAAGGAGCGCATCTCGCGCAGGGTGCTGGAGAGCTGGCCGAAGCTGCGGTGCAGGAAGCCCCCCGGCTCGACCACCGCGTGCTGCGGAGCGTGGTCGCGCAGCCGGACCACCGGGATCAGCGTGAAGCCCGCCCACCACAGACCCGCGGAGAGCAGCGAGAGCCGCACCGCGAGGCTCTGCGACATCCCCAGGGCGTCGTGCCCGAGGAACATCACCAGGTTGACCAGCAGCAGGAGACCGCCGCCCAGGTAGCCGAACGCCCAGCCCCGAGAGGAGACCCGGTCGCGCTCGTCCTCGGTGGAGATGTCGACCAGGATCGCGTAGTAGCTGACCAGCGAGCAGCCGCCGAGGATGCTGCTCAGCACGATCGCGACCGCACCCAGCTGCCAGTGGTCGCCCCGGAGGAAGAACAGCAGCGCGGTGAACAGCGAGCCGGCCCAGGCGAAGCCGGCCATCTGCCACTTCTTGCGGGCGGAGCGGTCCACGAAGGCTCCCACCACGGGCAGCACGAAGGCGCTGGCGATCGTCGCGAAGCTGGTCAGGTAGAACGGCAGCGACCCGGCCGCCAGGTGCAGACCGAGGACGTCGACGGTGCGGCCGCAGGTGTCGTCGAGGTCCGCGCAGCCGGCGGCCCG
>JBDTXF010000240.1:0-5411 GCA_040006355.1 Nocardioidaceae bacterium
GGCTCGCGCGCGGGGCCATGGCGCAATTGGTAGCGCACCTGCTTTGCAAGCAGGGGGTTAGGGGTTCGAGTCCCCTTGGCTCCACCACGAGAAACCGCAGGTCAGGCGTCTATTCATCCTTTTTCGGGACTGTCTTCGGCCGGCGCATTTGTCGCTGAGGGGGACTGGTGGGGGAATGGGCAGCCCTCATTGGCACTTCGTCGAATCTCTAGCCGCCGCGATCGTTCTGGCCACCCGGTTCAGCCGCTGGACGCGGTCCGCGTGAGAGCTTTGTCCAGTGATGGAACAGCCGCTCGTCGTGCCTGGGCTCTACGAGCAGCTCGTGACCACAGGGATGCAGGCCACGCTCGACGCTGAGTCCCGGCTCCGGGTCGAGATCGGCAAGGTCGACCCAGCTGACCAACCGCACGTGCTGGCTCGGCAGATCTATGAGCTGACCCGCCGTGCGCTCGAAGGAAGAGCCGATCCGGAGGGTCGGATCAAGCTCATCAACGATCTCGTCGCGTTGCTCGAGGTTCCCGTCGAGGAAGTCGACGCCCCGGCGCGGCAGCTGCGTCGGCTCGCAGTACCACCTGGTCCTGGCGTGGTCGACATCGAACCGGTTCGGCCCATGACGCCATTGTCCGACGCCGCGCTGCTGACCAACAGCGCCGGCGAGCCGAACCTCGCGGCCGAGCTGCGCGCCGAGATCGACACCTCGGACGAGGTTGATCTGCTGTGCGCGTTCGTGAAGTGGCATGGTCTCCGCCTTCTCGAGGACGAGCTCGGACGACTGCGCCGTCGTCAGGCTCCACTGCGCGTGATCACGACGACCTACATGGGCGCGACTGAGCGGGCCGCGCTCGACCGGCTCGTGCGGGAGCTGGGTGCGGAGGTGCGCATCCAGTACGACGCCGCCCGCACCCGCCTGCACGCCAAGGCCTGGATGTTCCGCCGCCAGACTCGATACGACACCGCATACGTCGGCTCCTCCAACCTCTCCCGCGCAGCGCTTCTCGACGGGGTGGAGTGGAACGTCCGGCTGTCCCGGGTCGCGACTCCGTCGCTGCTGGAGAAGTTCCACGGCACCTTCGACACCTACTGGAACGACGCGAGCTTCGAGATGTACGACCCCGACGTCGACCGGGACCGCTTGGACGACGCACTCGCCGAGGCCTCGGGGCGCAGCCACAACGATCGGGTGACCATCAGCCTGTCCGGACTCGAGGTCCGGCCGTACGCCTACCAGCAGCAGATGCTCGACGAGCTGGCTGTCGAGCGCGACGTGCATGGTCGCCATCGCAACCTGGTGGTCGCCGCCACCGGGACCGGCAAGACGGTGGTCGCCGCACTGGACTACCGCCGACTGTGCGGGCCGACACCAGCCGACCGGCCGCGACTTCTGTTCGTCGCGCACCGCAAGGAGATTCTCGAGCAGTCGCTGCGCACCTACCAAGAAGTCCTCGCCGACCACACGTTCGGTGAGCTGTACGTCGCCGGCGCGCGACCGGAGCGCTGGGACCATGTCTTCGCCAGCGTGCAGTCCCTGCAGTCCTACGGCGTCACGAACATCCCTCCCGACACCTACGACATCGTGGTCATCGATGAGTTCCACCACGCCCAGGCGCCGACGTACCGACGGCTCCTCGACCACCTGACCACACGCGAGCTGCTCGGCCTCACGGCAACTCCCGAGCGCGCCGACGGCATCGACGTCCGCGCCGAGTTCTTCGACGGACGCACCGCCACCGAGCTGCGGTTGTGGGACGCGCTCGGCAAGGACCTGCTCTGTCCGTTCCACTACTTCGCCGTCGCGGACGGCACCGACCTGCGCCGCATCAGCTGGACCCGTGGCCGGTACGACGAGGGCGAGCTGTCGCACGTCTACACCGGCAACCAGGCGCGGGCCGCGATCGTCCTCCAGCAGCTGCGCGACAAGGTCATCGATCCCGGGGCGATGCGCGCGCTCGGGTTCTGCGTCAGCGTCGCCCACGCACGCTTCATGGCCCAGAGGTTCAGTGCTGCCGGCATCCCCGCACTCGCGGTCAGTGGCGACACACCCGCCGCGGACCGCCAGCGGGCGCTCGAAGACCTGAAGTCGCGCCGAGTCAACGTCCTCTTCGCCGCCGATCTGTTCAACGAAGGCCTGGACCTACCTGACGTCGACACGGTGCTGTTCCTCCGTCCCACCGAGAGCGCCACGATCTTCTTGCAGCAGCTCGGTCGCGGACTTCGCCGCACCCCAGACAAGGCCGTGCTGACCGTCCTCGACTTCGTCGGGCATCAGCGCCAAGAGTTTCGTTTCGACAAGAAGCTGCGCGCACTCACCGGCGAGACTCGGAGGGGCCTCGAGCGCGAGATCGAGCGAGGGTTCCCGTTCCTGCCGTCCGGCTGTCAGATCGTCATGGACCGACAGGCCCAGTCGTTGATCCTCGAGAACCTGCGCACCCAGGTCGCGAACAGCTGGAAGTCGATGACCGCGGAGCTGCGCTCCTACGGCGACCTCGACCTCCCGGCCTTCGTGCATGAGTCTGGCATCGAGCTGCCTGACATCCTGCGCCGCGGCCAACGGTCCTGGACCCAGCTCCGCCGAGACGCCGGCCTTCCGACGCCCGTCGGGACGCCTCAAGAAGCGGACCTGCTCAAGCGGATCCGCGCCTTCGCCCACGTCGACGACGGACTCCGGGCGGCCGGCTACCAGCATCTGCTGTTTTCAGACACCCCGTACTCCGCACTCACCGGGTTCGAACAGCGGCTGGCGCGGATGCTCTTCTTCTCAGCGTTCCCGAGCGGAAGGAGCTTCTCGACGTACGACGACGGCCTCGCCGCCATCCGAACTGAGCACGCTGCCGCCGCCGAGCTCGGCGCAGTCATCGACCTGGTGTTCAACCAGAGCCGCCAGGACGCCGTTCCTTTGACCGAATCCCTCGCCGACGTGCCGCTCCGCGTCCACTCCTCCTACCAGCGAGAGGAGATCCTCGCGGCCCTCGACTACGCCAACCTCCGACGCAAACCGACCAGCATGATGCAAGGCGTCGCCTACTCCGAGTCGCTCAACGTCGACGCCTTGTTCGTCACCCTGAAGAAGTCCGAGGCCGACTACTCACCCACCACCATGTACCGCGACTACCCGATCAGCCCGGCGTTGTTCCACTGGGAATCGCAGAACGCCACCTCGGTCGCCTCACCCACCGGTCGGCGCTACCTCAATGGCTCGAGCACGGTGCTGCTCTTCTGCCGGATCGAGCACAAGGGCGAGTACGACACCGCGCCCTACGTGATGTTGGGGCCCGTCTCCTACGTCAGCCACGAGGGCGAGCGGCCTATCGCCATCACCTGGAAGCTGATGCACGCCATGCCGTCGACCTTCTTCGAGAGCGCCACTCTGGCCGCGTCATAGGTATCAAGCACACGATAACGCGGGCTCGGCATGTTCCTAGGCGACCGCGCGGCGGCATCTGCCCCACCCGCATCTGGATGAGTGGGTGCGTCACCCACCCAGTTGGACGCACTGGCTTGGCTCGACAAGAGCGAGAGTCGTTCGGCCGAGTCGGGTCCCTGGTGAGTCGATGCCGTGAAGGCCCCTTGTCATCCGTTGACGTGGACACAGCAACGCGCCTGGCGACTGAGAGTCCCTTTGGGTAGTAGTAGGCAGGCTGGACTTGGCGGGGACCGCGGGCGTAGCGAGCACACATCTCGTGCGACTGGTGAACGGTAAGGTCGGACGACCGGCTCCCTTCGGGGCCGGGCGGTAGCGGTCCATCAGATAGCGCAGCTCATGTCGGGGAAAGAACGGCCTTTCCTGCGCCTATGCACGGGCCTGCATGCAGGGACGTGCATAGGTCGCTGCCACGCAGTGAGGATTGTCCGAGCAGGGGTGGTTGCTCGTGGCGTGCGCGTGGGAAGTGTCGGCGGCCGTGGGGCTAGCCGACCTTCACGTCGTACCGGTCGGCCATCATCACCTTGTTCCAGACCGCAACGAAGTCGCGCACGAAGCGTGCGTGACCGTCGCTTCCGGCGTACACCTCCGTGACAGCGCGCAGCTGCTGGTTGGAGCCGAAGAGCAAGTCGTTGCGCGTGGCCCGGTAGACCGCTCTGCCGCTCTCGCGGTCGTCCAGGGTGAACGACATCCCAGCCTCGTCGTGCTTGTTCCACTCGTAGTCCATGCTCGTCACCGTCGTGAAGAAGTCCGTGGAGAGCTCACCGACACGGTCGGTGAACACCCCGGCGCTCGACCCGTCGTGGTTGCAGCCCAGCACGCGTAGGCCGCCGGTGAGGGCGACCCACTCCGGGGCAGTGAGACCCAGCAGCGCCGCCTTGTCGAGGAACAGCTGCTCCGGCGCGACGGTCGGTGCGACCTGGGCGTAGTCGTCCATCACGTAGTTGCGGAACCCGTCGACGACCGGCGCCAGCCACTCGAAGGTGGGGACATCGGTCTGCTCGGCGGTGGCGTCGACCCGGCCGGGCGTGAAGGGCACATGGACCTCCTCGCCGGAGGCCTTGGCGGCCTGCTCGACCGCGACGCAGCCACCGAGCACGATGAGGTCGGCGAGGCTGACCTTCTCAGGGCCGGACTGGTTGAAGTCGTCCATGACGCCGCGCAGGGCGGCGACCACACCCACGGTGCGGCGGTTCACCGCCCAGTCCTTCTGCGGCGCCAGCGCCAGCCGGGCGCCGTTGGCGCCGCCGCGCTTGTCGGAGTCGCGATAGGTCACGGCGGAGGAGAATGCCGTGAAAGCGAGGTCGGAGACCGAGAGGCCGACGTCCAGGATCGCCTGCCTGAGACGACCCACCCCTGCGTCGCCGACGACCTCGTGGTCGAGCACGGGCAGCGGGTCCTGCCAGGGCAGGTCCTCCGCCGCGACCTCGGGGCCGAGGTAGCGCGCCTTCGGACCCATGTCGCGGTGGGTCAGCTTGTACCAGGCCTTGGAGAATGCCTGCGTGAAGTAGTCGAAGTCCTCGAGGAACCTCAGGCAGACATCGCGGTAGACCGGGTCGACCTTCAGCGCGATGTCACTGGTCATCATCATCAGCGGGTGCTCGACGCCCTCGAGATGCGCGTCGGGAGTCGTCGGCGCGTTCGGGTCAACCGGCTTCCACTGCAACGCGCCGGCCGGGCTCTCGGTCTTCTCCCACTCGAAGGCGAACAGGCTCTCGAGGTAGGCGTTGTCCCACTGGGTGGGGTGCGGTGTCCAGGACCCCTCGATGCCGTTGGTCATCGTGTACTCGGCGAACCCCTTGCCCTTCGGATTCTTCCAGCCCAGGCCCATGGCCTCCATGGGGGCGATCTCCGGTGGGGGACCGACCTGGTCCGCTGAGACCTGGCCGTGGCTCTTGCCGAACGCGTGGCCGCCGGCGATGAGCGCGACCGTCTCCTCGTCGTTCATCGCCATCCGGCCGAAGGTGATGCGGATGTCGACCGCCGACGCGGC
>JBDTXF010000241.1:0-5397 GCA_040006355.1 Nocardioidaceae bacterium
TGTCGATCCAGGCGTGGGCCACCACCGCCTACCTGATCACCTCGACCATCACCACGCCGATCTACGGCAAGCTCGGCGACCTCTACGGCCGCAAGAAGCTCTTCCTGTTCGCCATCACGCTGTTCATCTTCGGGTCGGCAGCGTGCTCCTTCGCCACCTCGATGTACATGCTCGCGGGGCTGCGTGCCCTGCAGGGCCTCGGCGCAGGCGGTCTGTTCACGCTCGTGCTCGCGATCATCGGCGACATCGTCTCGCCGCGGGAGCGCGCGAAGTACACCGGCTACTTCATGGCCGTCTTCGCCACCTCCAGCGTGCTGGGTCCGGTCGCGGGCGGACTCTTCGCCGGCGCCGACTCGATCTTCGGCATCACCGGATGGCGCTGGGTCTTCCTGGTCAACGTGCCGATCGGCATTGCGGCGCTGGTCGTGGTGACCAAGAACCTGCACCTGCCCCACGTCCGCCGTGAGGCCCGCATCGACTGGGCCGGCGCCGCCAGCCTGGTGGTCGCCCTGGTCCCGCTGCTCACCGTCGCGGAGCAGGGCCGCGACTGGGGATGGGGCTCCGGACGGTCCCTGGCCTGCTTCGGCATCGGGCTGGTCGGCATCGCCTCGTTCCTCCTCGCCGAGCACCGGATGGGCGAGAACGCCCTCATCCCGCTGCGACTGTTCAGGCTGCGGGCCGCGTCGGTGACCATCGGTGCGAGCGTCGTGGTCGGTGCTGCGATGTTCGGGTCGATCACGGTGCTGCCGCAGTACATGCAGATCGTGCACGGCGCCTCGCCGACCAAGGCGGGCCTGATGATGCTGCCGATGGTCGTCGGGATGATGAGCGCCGGCATCGTGACCGGTCAGATCACGTCCCGCACCGGCGTGATCCGGATCTTCCCGATCATCGGCTCGGGTCTCGCGGCGGTCGCGCTGCTGGCGCTGTCCCGGGTGACGGCCGACACGGGACTGGTCTGGGTGATGACCGGCATGCTGTTCCTCGGGCTCGGCATCGGCCAGTGCATGCAGCCGCTGACGATCATCATCCAGAACGCCGTCTCCCCGCGCGACATCGGCGTGGCGACCAGCTCCGCGACGTTCTTCCGCCAGCTCGGCGGCACGCTCGGGGTGGCTGTCTTCCTCTCGCTGCTCTTCAGCACGCTGGGGGGCAACATCAGGTCTGCCTTCACCTCCGAGGCGTCCACGATCCAGGCCGCGATGCAGGCGGGCACGATCCCCAAGAACGCGGTGAACGATCGCGTGCTCGCCCAGGTCCAGAACGACTCCTCGATCATCAACCGGATGCCCGGCGTCCTTGCGCACCCCTTCAAGGTCGGGTTCGCCGACTCGATGAGCCTGGTGCTGCTGGGCGGTGGGATCGTGATGGTGATCGCCTTCCTCGTCCTGCTCCTGCTCCCCGCGGTCGAGCTCCGGGCCACCTCGGCGGGCGCCGCTGCCCGGGCCGAGGACCGGGCGACGGCGACCGCCGCGGGCGGCGCGCCGGAGAGCGGCGAGCACAGAGGGGCGCACGTGGCGCCGGTGCCGACCGTCGTCAGTGACACTGCCTCGTCGAGCGACGACCCGGCCACCGGACGGCACTCCTCGGGTGCGGGCCGGCACGCGTCTCCGTAGGACGGAGAGCCGGCGGTCGTCGGGTCCGTCTCGGTCCACTCTCAAGTAGGGCCGCCGAGACGACGATGACTGTCAGTGACTGCCCCCATCTCCAGGATCGTCGAGGACCCGTCATGACGACGCACGGCGCTACCGACCACCGTCGCTCTCCGGCGATGCCGGTGCTGACCCCGGACATGGGCTTCGACATCGCAGCAGAGCTGGTCCTGGACTACCTCAACGCCCACGTCCCGATGGCGCTCTGGTCAGTGACGCGCGTCGAGAACGACCGGCAGACGTTCCTGTTCGTCGACCCGGACAACCCCTACGACATCCGGCCCGGCGGGTCCCACCCCTGGGAGGACAGCTTCTGCATCCGGATGGCGTCGGGTCGGGGCCCCACTGTCGCCCCCGACGCCCAGTCGGTCCCGGCGTATGCCGCGGCCAAGGTCAACGCGGTCGCGCGGATAGGCGCCTACGGCGGTGCAGTCATCCAGGAGCCGGGTGGCCGCGTCTTCGGCGCCATCTGCGGCATCGACCCCGACGCCAAGTCCCTCAGCAGCACGCTCGCCACCGCCGGACCACTTCTGTCGTTGCTGGGTCAGTTGCTCACGATGGTGGTCTCCGCGGAGCGGCTGCGCGACCAGGCCGCGTCCGCCGCCTTGAAGGCGACGCTGGCGGCCGAGACCGACGGGCTGACCGGGCTGTTCAACCGACGCGCGTGGCAGCGGATCTGCGAGGACGAGGAGATGAGGTTCCAGCGTCTCGCCGACCCGACGGTCGCGGTGGTGCTTGACCTCGACCTTCTCAAAGAGGTCAACGACTCTCGCGGTCACGCCGCGGGGGACCTCTACATCCAGCTTGCCGGCTCGTCGCTGCGAGACACGGTGAAGGCCTCCGACGTGGTCGCCCGCCTCGGTGGCGACGAGTTCGGGGTGCTGCTGCGCGGGTGCACCGAGACCGAGGCAGCAGCGGTCGTCAACCGGATGTACGCCGCCTTGGCTGCCTGCGGTGTCGCAGGCTCGATCGGCTGGGCGCCGATCACGGTCCTGCAGGGGTTCCCGGCCGCGCTCGCCGAGGCCGACGCCGCGATGTACGCCGCGAAGGCGGAGCGCCGCCGTTCCCGCGTGAAGGTCTCACCCGGCTAGGTTCTCCGGGATGGAGACACGCGCGGGCGGGACCGCGGTCCACTACGTGGAGCACGGGGAGGGCCGGCCGGTGCTGGTGCTGCACGGTGCCGGCGTGGACCATCGTGAGGCCGAGGCGTGCTTCGAGCCGGCCTTCGAGGGGGTCGCCGGCTTCCGACGGATCTATCCCGACCTGCCGGGGATGGGCCGGACGGTGGCTCCCGACGGGCTGCGCAGCGCCGAGGGCGTCCTCGACACGCTGCTCGACGTCGCGAGGCAGCTCAGCGACGGCGCTGCCTACCTCCTGGTCGGTCACTCCGCCGGTGCCTACTTCGCGCAGGCGATGGCCGCCAGAGCGCCGGAGCAGGTCGCCGGTCTCGCGCTCGTCTGTCCGCTGCTGCCCGTCCTTCGTGACGTCCCGGAGCACCGCGTCGTCGCGGGGTCGGGTGGGATCGGCGACGACGGCTTCCGGGGCTACTTCGTGGTCCAGACCCCGGAGATGCTCGAGCGCTACGAACGCCTCGTCAGCCCGGCAGCCGCACTCGTCGACCGGGCGGCCCTCGAGCGCATCGGCGAGCGATGGACGCTCGCTCCCACCGACGGGCCGCCGTACGCCGGTCCGACGCTGGTGGTGGCCGGGCGTCTGGACTCGACGGTGGGGTACGCCGCCGCGGCAGATCTCCTCGAGCGCTACCCGCACGCCTCGATCGCGGTGGTCGACGACGCGGGCCACGCACTGCCCCACGAGAAGCCGGACCTCCTGCGCGCACTCCTCACCGAGTGGCTCGCGCGCGTCGAGCGGTCTGCGCAGCGACCCCCGGTGTCGGTATGGTCTGCGGATGAGCGATGACTGGCGGAACGCCACTGTCGAGAGGCTGCGGTCCCTGATCCTGGTCGCCGAGCCCGACATCGTCGAGGAGGCCAAGTGGCGCAAGGCCTCGAATCCCGACGGCGTGCCGACCTTCTCCTGTGACGGCATCCTGTGCACGGTCGAGACCTACAGGGACAAGGTCAAGCTCACGTTCGCCAAGGGTGCCTCGCTGGAGGACCCGTCCGGTCTGTTCAATGCCAGCCTAGATGCCGGCACGCGACGGGCCATCGATCTCTACGAGGGCGACGCGCTCGACGGAGAGGCGTTCGGGGAGCTGATCCGCGAGGCAGTCACCCGCAACCGGTCCTGACGGTTGCCCCGCGACTGCCGGCACGGCACGCTGAGGGCGGGTGCCGGCCGGTGCCCGAAGGGACGAAGAGAAGGGCCAGAAAGATGTCAGAGTTTCCTGGGCTCGCCCATGCCGCGGTGACGGTCACCGACCTCGAGCGGAGCACGCAGTGGTACGCGACGCTGCTGGGGTCGAGCCCGGTCCTCGACGAGGACGAGACGACCGGCGGGTTCCATCACACCGTGTTCGCCATCGGCGGCGGCCAGCTGCTCGGCCTGCACACCCACCCCGGGAACGCTCCCGAGGGCGGCTTCGACGAGCGCCGTGCCGGCCTCGACCATCTCTCCTTCGCCTGCACGGACCGCGCGGAGCTCGTCACGTGGTGCGACCGGCTCGACGAGCTCGGCATCACCCACGGCGGCATCGTGGACGGGCACTACGGCTCCGGGGTCAGCTTCCGTGACCCGGACGGCATCGCGCTGGAGCTCTTCGCGCCACCTGCCCCCTGAACGACCCTCGTGGGCCAGCCGCGGCGGGCACGACGGGCGGCGGCCAGGCGGGGCACGGCCACCCGGAGGCGCCGAGGCACCGACACCGCCGCCCGTTGGTTGAGCACGTCGAGGTCGTTGCGCTCCACGGCGTCGAGGATCTCGCCGTACAGCACGAAGGCGGTCCGCACGCAGTCGCGGCTGGCCGGCTCGAGCATCGCGATCCCGGGCTCGGCCTGCCGGTAGAGGTCGCGGGCCCGGGCCACCTCGTGGCGCACCAGCTCGCGCACCCCGTGGCTGACCGGCCCGGGGGAGAGGTCGGCGATCCGCACGCCGTGGGCGTCGAGGTCCTCCAGCGGCAGATAGACCCGGCCGCGGCACAGGTCCTCGGCCACGTCACGGATGAAGTTGGTCAGCTGGAACGCCTCGCCGAGGAGGGCAGCGGGCGCGTAGGCGTCCTCGGTCAGCGCGCCCAGCACCGGCACCATCTGCAGTCCGATGACCGCGGCCGAGCCGTACATGTAGTCGCGCAGGTCGGCGTAGGTCTGGTAGCGCGTCACCGTGATGTCCTGACGCATCGAGGACAGGAACGCCTCGACCGTCGCGATCGGGATGTCGAAGCGACGCATCGTGTGTGAGGCAGCGGCCGCCACCGGGTCGTCGGACCCGCCGTCCGCCATGGCGGCCAGGAAGTCCGCGCTCCAGCTCAGCAACCGGTCGGGGTCGGGGGCGTCGAGGGAGTCCACGAAGTCGTCAGCCAGCCGCGCGAAGCCGTAGAGCGCGTGCACGTGCGGCCGCTTCGCGGGGGGCAGCAGCAGCGTGGACAGGTAGTAGGTCTTGCCGTGCCGGGCGTTGAGCCGACGGCAGGTGAGGTACGACGCCCGCAGCGCCGGATCGGTGATGCCGGCGGCGTCGAGCTCACGCGTGCTGAGGCTCCGGGGACTCATCGGACCAGCCGCATGGCTCGGGACCGGTACTCCGGCTGGGGTCCCGTGATCCGCTCGGCCGCCAGTCGTCCCGAGATGAG
>JBDTXF010000242.1:0-5388 GCA_040006355.1 Nocardioidaceae bacterium
GAGCGCGGCGGCCGCGGCCGCTGCGAGGGACAGCCGCCGGGAGGTCCGGGGTCCGCGCACCAGCAGCCACCCGAGCGCGACGCCGGCGCCGACGACCAGCGCCGCCACGACGATGCCCACCCATCCCGGAGGATGGCGGACCAGGGCCACCACACCCGCGGCACCGACCCAGACCAGGGCGAGCCCCAGCCGACGCCGCGAGGGCCGGCGCAGGACGTGGCGGCTCAGCAGCACCGCGCACAGCACCACCAGCGTCTGCACCAGGAACGGCTGGAGCCGCAGCGGCCAGCGCAGCACCGCGACCTGAGCGGGGCCGACCATCACCGCCAGCAGCACCGCAGCCAGCACCAGCACACCCGCGATCGGCCGCCAGGCCCGACGCAGCCGCTCGAGGTCCACATAGACCAGCACCGGCAGGAACCATGCCGCATAGGCGTAGGGCAGCACGTGCAGGGTGGTGTCCGACACCACCGCCGTGGGCAGCACCGAGGCGAGCATCGCGAGCGGGTCGCTGCCGAACTTGCCGGTCAGGTGGAACGCGGCGCCGCGCTCGGCCACCCCGGCGGTCAGCACCCCGGGGAGGTAGACCGTGACAGCGACCAGCCCGCAGACCGCGCCGACACCGAACACCCGCAGCGCCGCGCGGCCGTCCCTGGCCAGGCGGCACTCCAGCAGGCACGCGAGCAGGACCAGGATCAGCATGATCGTGCCGTAGACGTAGCCCACCGTGACCAGCAGGTAGCCCAGCACCAGCGCCGCGAACGGGTTGGCGTGCTGCAGCATCGTCCGGCGCAGTGCCCACCACACCCAGGGCATCAGGGCCCAGATCGTCAGGCCGGCGAGCCAGGACGGCAGGTCGAGGTACTGCGACATGCCGCCCAACGGCGCCGCCACCCCGGCCACGAAGGCCAGGGGTGCCACCGCGCCGTAGGACCGGGCCAGCGCGAAGACGCCGGTGGCACCGACGCACAGGAGCAGCAGCTTCAAGACGGTCGCGAAGACCAGCACGTTGCCGCAGATCGTCGCGACCACCCCGATCGCGATCGCCAATGGGCTGAACAGCCCCGACTGTCCCTCGGCGACGAGGTTGGCCGCGTGCCAGGCGCTCGGGTCGAGCAGCGGCCAGCGACCGGCCAGCACCTCCTCACCGAGGTGGGTCTGCCAACCGAGGTAGGCCGCCTCGGTGTCGCCGTCGAAGAAGTAGCGCGGGTGACCGACCAGCAGCAGCAGCGCGGGCACCAGCACCCCGAGCACGACGGCACCTCCCCACCGCACGCTCTCGCGCGCACCGCGGCGCGCTCCCTCCTGCTCGGACACAGCCCTGGGTCTAGCACGCCGGCCCACCCCCGTTCGGCATCGGGGTGGGCGCGTCGGGCACCTCTAGGCTGGCTCCGGTGAGCACCACACCCGCGGCCGGCGAGCACCGGCACTCCCTGGTCCTGGCGTCCGCGTCACCGGCTCGGCTGTCCACGCTGCGCCGGGCCGGTCTCGACCCGCGGGTGGTGGTCTCCGGCGTCGACGAGTCGACACTGACCGATCCCGATCCGGCCCGCTTCGTCGCCGGGCTGGCCGAGCTGAAGGGCCGCGCCGTCGCCGAGCGCCTCGAACCCGGCGAGGAGCGCTGGCTGCTGGCGTGCGACTCGGTGCTGGCGCTGGACGGTGCGATCCTCGGCAAGCCGGACGACCACGCCGACGCCGTACGCCGCTGGCAGCGCATGCGTGGCCGCACCGGGGTGCTGCACACGGGGCACTTCCTGCTCGACCTGGGGTCCGGCACCGTGGTGCGGCGCAGCGTCGCGACGCGGGTGCACTTCGCGGAGGTGAGCGACGCCGAGATCGAGGCCTACGTCGCGACCGGGGAGCCGCTCGCGGTCGCCGGCGCGTTCACCGTGGACGGACTGGGCGGCCCCTTCGTGCAGGGGGTGGAGGGCGACCACCACAACGTCGTCGGGCTCAGCCTGCCGGTCCTGCGCGAGATGTTCGGGGAGCTCGGGGTGCTCTGGACCGACCTGTGGCGACGCTCCTGACCCGCCCCGTGCCCGGGCGCCCTCAGCGCGCGACCCGCATGCGGTGCGCCACGTCGGCCGAGGTCCGGGCCATGCCGACGACCATCGGCGTCCGCAGGTGCCGGTCCAGCTCCCGCCAGACCACCGAGCGCAGCCGCAGGTCCCTGGCCTGGCCGGACCCCGGACGTGGTGCGGTGACCAGCACCCGGGGACGGGCCCGGTGCAGCCGGGTGGACTCCCCGATCAGCAGGCCGATGGTGATGCTCCGACCGCTGGCCACGACCTTGGTGACCACCGGGTCCGGCTGTCCGTCGACGCGGGCCCGCAGGTCGGCGAGACCGCTCACCACCAGGTCGCCGACGTCGGCGGCGTAGACGTAGTCGCGCAGCGTGTCCAGCGAGACGTAGACCGAGAGCGTCTGGCCGGTGAGCTGGGCGCGGCTGAGCTGGGACACCAGGCCCTGCGCCTTGGTCAGGTCCTGCCCGGGTCCGTAGAGGTTCGCGATCCGGCCGACCAGCGCCGCTGTGCCCGTGCGCCGGGCGAAGGCGGCCACCTCGGACTCCATCTCCAGCTTGGCGCGGCCGTAGGCCACCAGCGCCCCGACCGCGGAGTGCTCGGTGAAAGGCGGCCGTTCCGGCGACCCGGCCCGCCGACGAGGCCAGGAACAGCGAGCCGGCACCGGCCATCCCCGGGCGGGCCTCGATCTCTGCGAGCGCGTGGAGGAGCAGCGCACGCTCGTAGGCCATCGCCGCGGCGTCCGTCGCGACCACGCCGACACCCGCGCACCACGCGAGTCGCCAGGACCCGCCGTCGGCCGCCCGCTCGAGCTCGGCGACCTCGCGCGCCAGCGCCTGCCGCGCGGCCACCGGGTCGACCCAGGGCACGCGCGAGACGAGCACCTCCGCGGACCTGCGGCGCAGCGACGCCACGACGTGGCTGCCCAGCAGCCCTCCGGCGCCGACCACCCAGGTGGGGACGGCGCCGCCACTCACGCCTGGTCCTCGGCCGGGTGTCGGGCAGGGGGCCGACCCAGGGGCCCGGTCTCGGGGTCACCAGAGATCAGGTAGAGCGGTTTGCCCATCGCCAGGTTGACCGCGACCCCGAGATACTCCGCGACGATCCCCAGCGAGAGCATGATCGCTCCCGTGCAGACCAGCACGACCACCATCACCGAGGTCCAGCCGGGCTGGATGTCCCCGCCCAGGAACTTGTTCACGACCAGCAGGACCGCGACGAGGAGGCCCAGCAGCGCGAAGAGCGCGCCGACGACGGCCACCGCACGCAGCATCCGCGTGCCGCTGGTCAGCGCCAGTCGCCAGAAGTGCGAGAGCAGGCTGCGCAGGCCGTATCCCGAGGGCCGGGCACCCTCCGCGCGCAGGGTGACCGGGCAGGTGACCGCCGGGCCGGCCACCCAGCCCAGCGCCACGTCGAGGTAGACCCCCGCCCCGGCGTACGCCGCCACCCCGCGACCGACCTCGCCGAGCATCAGCCGGTAGCTGTGGTAGATCCCGGCGCCGCCGCCGGGGACCAGCAGGTCCACGAGCCGCTTGGAGCCTGTGGACGCGAGGTTGCGCAACCCTCCGTGCTGCCTCCCGTTGACCGGGCTGGCGTAGACCACGCCCACCCGTCCCCCCATGGCGCGGTCCAGGAGCCGCGGTATGTCCGCGGGGTCGTGCTGTCCGTCCTCGTCGAGGGTGACGATCCAGTCGCCGCCGGAGGACGCCATCCCCGCCAGCGTCGCCGCGTGCTGGCCGTAGTTGCGGCTCAGCCACACCGGCCGCACCAGGTCGTGGGCCTGTGCCAGCTCGCGCAGGACACGTGCCGAGTCATCGGGACCGTGGTCGTGCACCAGGACGATCTCGCACACCTGCGCAGCGTGCCCGTCGTGGGTCCAGAAGCGCTCGGTCATCGGGAGGAGCTCGGCGACCAGCCCCGGGAGGGTCCGCTCTCCCGCGTAGACCGGGACCACCACCGAGATCAGGTGCGGCTCGGAGAGGTCCGGCACGTGCTCAGCCGGCATGGCCGGCCTTGACGGCGGCGACCAGGACCGAGGACCCGAAGGGCAGGTCACGGGTCGGCAGCAGCGCCCCGTCCCAGCGGGTCAGGCCCATCAGCAGTCTCTCGACCGAGGGCGACACCTCGGGAAGGCTCACGATGTCGGCCGGCGCCGTCGACCGGAGCCGCCCGAACCGGCCGGCCAGCCGTGAGGCCAGCCGCTGGGCGGCGAAGAACGGGAAGACGGCGGCGAACGCGTAGGTGGCCCGGGCGACCTCCAGCCCGGCCCCCTGCACCGAGCGGACGGCACGGCGGCGGGTGTAGCGGCGCAGGTGCCCGTTCTCGTCGTCGAAGTCGCTCCACGCCCACTGGTAGGCCGGCACGGACAGCAGCAGCCGACCCCCCGGGGCGAGGACGCGCGCGAGCTCGTCGAGGACCACGGACTCCGGCTCGCAGTGCTCCAGGACGTCGAAGGCAGCCACCACGTCGAAGCAGCCGTCGCGGAACGGCAGCCGCAGCGCGGAGCCGCAGACGCCTCCGGGGCCGAGGCCACGCGGGTCGATGTCCAGGGCGGTGTGCTTGCCGACACCGTGCAGCCAGCCGACGCTGGGACCGTCGGCACTGCCGACGTCCAGCACCCGGACGGCGTCGGCCACGAAGTCACCCAGGGCTGCGTGCAGCAGGTCGGCCCGGGCGCGGTACCACCAGTACTCCGGCTGGTCGATCGAGGCAGAGCCCCCGTGTCCCGCTCTCCCTGTCACCGTCACCCGCGCACTCTAACCGGGGCTGCTGCCGATCCGCGTCATCCGCTGCTCGGACTGGGCCTGCCTCCGCTCGAGCCCGGCCGGACTCAGGAAGACGAAGCGCTGGAGGGCCCAGAAGCGGGCCATCGTGCCGAGCCCGAGACCGACGACGTTGGCGGAGAGGTTGTCGGTGAACGGGTCGCTGAGACCGAGCACGTAGCGGGTGAAGGACAGACACCCCAGCGGGATCACCATCGAGACGATGTTGATCACGAAGAACATCACCCGGCCGCCGGCGACGCCGACCGCGGCCCGGTGCCGGAACGCCCACGAGCGGCTGCCGCGATAGCTCACGAGCATGCCGACGGTGTTGGCCAGCACGAACGCGACCAGCGGGTCGTCGTGCATCGGGCCGGGGCCACCGAAGTAGCCGTGCACCAGCCCGTTGAAGATCACGAAGGAGACCAGGGTCGCCAGACCACCGACGGTCAGGAACTTCGCCGCCTCGGAGGCGAAGCGCTGCATACGATGGCCCACGGCTACCTAAGATAGCGGGGCTCGGACTTATTCCACCGGAAGGCCGCGCCCGCGCGCGATCAGCATCCGCTGCACCTCGGAGGTGCCCTCGCCGATCTCGAGGACCT
>JBDTXF010000243.1:0-5380 GCA_040006355.1 Nocardioidaceae bacterium
GCGAGGCGAGGTACGGCGCCACGGCGGCGGCCTGCTCGTGCCCGACCTCGTCGAGCTCGACGTCCTCGAGGCCCTGGAAGCGACCGGTGCTGTTCCACGCCGTGCGACCGTGCCGGAGCAGGACCAGACGGCGACCGCTCACCGCCCGCGGCCGGCGGTGACGGTGTCGGGCAGCGCGATCAGCGGGCAGTCCCGCCACAGCCGCTCGAGCGCGTAGAAGGACCGCTCCTCCTCGTGCTGCACGTGCACCACGATCTCGGCGTAGTCGATGAGCACCCAGCGGCCGTCGCGCTCCCCCTCGCGGCGCACGGGCTTGGCGCCGATCAGGCGCAGCTCGTCCTCGATCGCGTCGACGATCGCCTTCACCTGGCGGTCGTTGGCGGCCGACGCCAGCAGGAACGCGTCGGTGATGACGAGCTGCTCCGAGACGTCGAAGGCGATGATGTTCTCGGCCTGCTTGTCCGAGGCCGCCTGGGCCGCGGTGCGGACGAGCTCGAGGGCTCGGTCGGTGGCGCTCATGCGGGTGGTCCTAGCTTCGTGGTGGGCGGTTCGGGGGCGTAGAGGGCGTACTTGGTGATGTACTGCACGACGCCGTCCGGCACGAGGTACCAGACCGGGTCCCCGCGCATCCGGCGGGTGCGGCAGTCGGTGGACGAGATCGCCAGGGCGGGAATCTCCAGGATGGTCACCTTGTCGCCCGGCATCCCCTCCATCGTGCGGTCGTCCATGGTGAAGCCGGGCCGGGTGCAGCCGACGAAGTGCGCGAGGTCGAAGAGCCCGCTCGCGTCGCGCCAGGTGAAGATGTCGCTGAGCGCGTCGGCACCGGTGATGAAGTAGAGATCGGCGTCCGGCAGCTCCTTGCGGAGGTCGCGCAGCGTGTCGATGGTGTAGGTCGGCCCGGTGCGGTCGATGTCCACCCGGGACACCCAGAAGCGGGGGTTCGACGCCGTCGCGATGACCGTCATCAGGTAGCGGTCCTCGGCGGGCGAGACCCGGTGCGACTGCTTCTGCCACGGGTTGCCGGTCGGCACGAACACGACCTCGTCGAGGTCGAACCAGGACTGCACCTCGCTGGCGGCCACCAGGTGGCCGTGGTGGACCGGGTCGAAGGTGCCACCCATGACGCCCACCCGGCGTCGCCGGTCAACCGGAGCACCGGCCGGACCGCGCTCAGTCACGCGTCGTCACGGGGAGCGCCGCTGGTCAGGAGTGGTCACGTCCCGCGCCGAAGGCCAGCAGGGTGACCATCACGATCACCAGGAGCAGCAGGACCCCGGCACCGATGAAGTACGGGTTGATCCCGGAGGCCTTGGCCTCGGCCGCGGAGACGAGCAGGGGTGCGTAGGACATGGCAGGGAGCCTACCGTGCCGGCACCGGGAGGCCGATCCGTCCCAGGCGGGCCAGCGAGACGCACTTCATCACCAGCAGCGCGCTGGCGATCACCGCACCCAGCCACACCCAGCCGGTGACCAGGAGCAGCACCGCGAACAGCGAGGAGTTGACCGCCTTGGCCGGCTTGGACCAGTTCCAGAGCCAGATCGGCCGGTCGATGACATAGAAGTAGTTGGGGCTGCGCACCGGCCAGGCCAGGAAGGCCATCGACAAGAAGCAGTCGATCACCATGAACTCGGCGAGGTAGATGAACACCGGCACCGCGAAGTCGTGGTGCAGCCAGACCAGCCCGATGTAGAACGACGCCGCGCAGAAGCGGTCGCACAGGATGTCGAGCACCGCGCCGATCCGCGTCTCGCAGCCGCGGATCCGGGCCACGAAGCCGTCCAGGCTGTCCCCGGCCCAGTAGACGACCAGCGCGACGACGAGCAGCGTCTGGCTCGCCTCGCGCGCCGCAAGGGCCGCCAGCACGACGGCGACGACGGTCCGGGCGAACGTGATGACGGTCGCCGAGGTCCCCACCCGCTCGTGGGCCGGGTCGGTCCACACGTCGAGCGTGTCCGGGTCGACCTGCGCTGCACTGGCCATGGGCGTCAGCCTAGACCGGGCGGAAGGTCGCCCGGACAGGACCCGCGGACGGGACCCGCGGGCGTGATCCCGCTCAGGACCCGCCGAGCAGTCCGAACGCGTCGTAGGTCTCCGGAGCGCCGGGCACCCCCGGCGACGCCTCGCTCCACTGTTGGTTGCCGGCGGTGACCAGACCGGTCCCGCTCTCGCCGTACAGCACGTTGGTCGCACCGGCGTCCTGTGCGTGCCCGACCGTCTCTCCGGGGACCGAGACCGCGAGGTCCTGGCGTCCCGGTCCTCGCAGCGCCGTGATGCGCAGGCCCGCGCCGAACGCGTCGTCAGGCTCGCTGTGTCCTGCGACTCCCGGCGTCGCCTGCCGCCAGCTCTGCGTGCGAGCCGCGGTGAGCCCGGCGCCGGAGCCGTAGAGGACGCGGACGGCACCGTCGGCGTAGGCGACCGGCCCTGCCGCCTCGGCGAACGAGGTGGCGATCGCCAGGTCGGCATGCCCGTCGCCGTCCAGGTCGCCACTCGCCAGCGCACCCCCGAAGACGAGTTCCTTGACGGCTCCCGGGATGCCTGGGGACTCTGCCGACCACACCTGCTTGCGGCTCGTGTCCACACCCGTCACGGCGCCCGGCAGGACCAGCACCAGGCCCGGGCAGTTCGCTGTCTTCGTGCAGCCGGCGGAGCCCGGCGGCTCTCCTCGCCCGTCCCCGGCTGCCAGGTCGCCATGGCCGTCGCCGTCGAAGTCCCCGATGGTCAGCGTCGCCCCGAGATCGACGAAGGTCGTGTCCGGCGTCGCCAGCTCGGGTCCGCCCTCGGCGAGGACCGTGTCCGGGGTGGTGGACAGGCGGGTGCTGCGGCCGCGGTACAGATAGATGCCGGCCTCGTCCGCCCCGTGCACGGTATCCACCGCGAGGTCCGCGATCCCGTCGCCCGTGAGGTCACCGACGGCCACCGACCGCGCGAACCTATCGCGTGGGCCGGAGCCAGGCGACGTCGTCGTGGGGTCCGTCAGGTGGACGGCACCTCGCATGCCGAGCCCGTTTGCCGAGCCGTAGAGGATCGTCAGCCCTCCGTGGGGATGGAAGTGTGTGCGCGGCGGCCCGGACGCGATCACCAGGTCCGCGTAGCCGTCGCCATTGAGGTCACCCGAGTCGAGGACCGCCCCCCACACGTCCTCCACGCGCAGCTGCTGAGGAAGGAAGAGCTGGTCATCTCGCCCCTTCACCCCGTGCGGGCTGCCGTAGAGCACGGTCACCGAACCCTGTGACCGGGGGTAGGCCCCGCGCTTCTCATAGACCGCGCCGACGGCGAGGTCGGCGTACCCGTCCCTGTTGAAGTCGCCGGAGGACATTGCTGACCCGAACGCGTCGTCGGACTCGTTGGTGCCCGCGATGCCCGGGGTGTCCTGGCTGATGAACCGCGCGCCGGCGGTCCGGACGCCGGACGAGGAACCGTCCAGGATCGTCAGGACACCGGTCCCACGCGCGCCTCCGAGGGACTCCCCCGGCGAGCCGACCGCCAGCTCGGCGTACCCGTCGCCGTTGAGGTCGAACGGGATCGCCGGCACGGCGCGTGCTCGCGGGGCCCCAGCGCCGGCCACCGCCGTGCCCGGCGCGAGCACGCCGGCCGCCAGGGCGGCCACCGCGACGGCCGCGCAGAGTCGGCTCCCACGCCGAAGGATCATCTCCCCAGCGCCCCGAACCGGTCGCCGGACTCAGGCACG
Organism: Nocardioidaceae bacterium; assembly: GCA_040006355.1. Taxonomy (GTDB): domain Bacteria; phylum Actinomycetota; class Actinomycetes; order Propionibacteriales; family Nocardioidaceae; genus Nocardioides_B. Next base: position 3,690 of record JBDTXF010000243.1, read on the forward strand.
CCCACGACCCCGCGATGGCCCTGGGCCCACTGCTGGCTGCCGGTGGCCACCGGGCCGCTGTCGTCACTGCCGTAGAGGACGGTCACGGCCCCCGTGTGGCGCGTGGCGCCGGAGTCCTGCCCAGTCACCGAGATCACCAGCTCGGGAGCCGCGGACCGACCCAGCTGGGAGATCCGGAGCTGGTCACCGAAGCCGTCGCCGGGTGTGGAGACCCCCGGGATGCCCAAGGTGTCCGCGGCCCACTCCTGGGACCCTGACCCGGACAGACCCGAGTCGGTGCCATAGAGCGCGATGACGGAGTCGACCGCCTGCTGGTGGTTGGGGAGAACGGCGCGGCTCCCGGAGATCACCAGGTCGTCGTGACCGTCGAGGTCCAGGTCACCGGCGCGCAGCGTGCTGCCGAGAGCCTCGTCGCCGCCCGCCGAACCGACGGGCTCCTGGGACAACACCTGGTGGCGCACGGCGTCCATGCCGGCGTCCGAGCCCGGCAGGACGAGCACCATTCCAGGGCAGCCACCGTCCTCCTGACAGCCGCGGAACATCTGCGGCTCCCCGTCCGCGTCCCCGACCGCCACGTCCCCGTGCCCGTCGCCGTCGAAGTCCCCGACCGCCACGGCCCGACCAAGCCCGTCCGAGGAGTACACCACGTCGGGGGTGACCAGGTCAGGAGAGTCCTGGCCCACGAACTGCGCGGCCGTCGTCGACAACCGGGCGTGCTGTCCGCCGAAGAGGTAGACCCCGCCCCGCTCGTCACGGGAGGTGCCCACCACCAGGTCGTCGATGCCGTCGCCGGTCACGTCGCCGACGGCGGCCGCGCGGCCGAAGCGGTCCCGGGCCGCGGGCGGGCCCGGAGCACCGGCCAGCGCATCGGTGAGGTGGACCGCGCCCAGCAGCGTCAGACCTCGCGACGAGCCGTAGAGCACCGTCACCCCACCGTGACCGGCGGACGCCGGCCCGGCGCCGGCGACCACCAGGTCCGCGTACCCGTCGCCGTTGAGATCGCCGGTCTCGAGCACATCGCCCCACGCGTCGGGCAGATGCAGGTCCTGCGGTCGCAGGAACTGGTCACCCAGACCCTTGGGCCCGTGCGCGCTGCCATACAGGACGGTCACCGCGCCGGACGGCGTCGAGGACCCACGACGGTTCTCACCGACCGCGCCGACCGCCAGGTCGGCGAAGCCGTCCCGGTCGAAGTCGGCGGACGCGACCGTGGACCCGAAGTGGTCACCGGTCTCGTTGCTGCCGGCGACCCCCGGGGTCCCCTGGTGGATCATCCGGTTGCCGACGCCTGTGACACCGCCCGCACTGCCGTCGATGATGTTGACCGCCCCGGCTCCTGAGATCCTCCCGATCGCCTCACCCGGCACCCCGATCACCAGCTCGGCGTACCCGTCGCCGTTGAGGTCGAACGGGATCGCCGGCACGGCGCGTGCTCGCGGGGCCCCAGCGCCGGCCACCGCCGTGCCCGGCCCCAGCACAGCGGTCGCGAGGACGGCGGCGGTCAGCGCAGCGATCCCCGCCCGACCCCACCGTGTCCCCGTCATGTCCCCCACCATGGCCCTGCCCGACGCCCGGACACAACCGTCAGGCGAGCAGGGCGGTCGACACGGGACTCGGGAAGCGCACCGTGAACCGGGTCTGTCCGATCATCGCGGAGAGCTCGGCCAGCCGCTGCTCGATCGCCGCCCGGC
>JBDTXF010000244.1:0-5365 GCA_040006355.1 Nocardioidaceae bacterium
GCCGGTAGGTGTGCACGTGCTCCGGGGACCGCTCGAGCTCCGCGAACGGCGCGATCGCCTTGCGGCACTCGCCGCTGAGCTCGTGCTCGATCTCGAGGAGGAGGGTCTTGTCGGACTGGACGATGAGCGGTCCGTCCGTCATGCGACGCCTGCCTTCTGCCGGGCGCGGAAGGCCGCGACGTTGGCCCGCGAGGAGCACCGGTCCGAGCAGTAGCGCCGCGACTGGTTCGGGGAGGTGTCGACGAAGACGAAGGCGCACGGCGACGCGTCGCAGACGCCGAGCCGGGTGGCGCCCAGGTCGCAGACCAGGGTGGAGAGCCCCATCAGGGACTCCGCGATCAGCAGCTCGGAGACCGAGGACCGGCGGTCGGCGACGTGCATGTGCCATCGCTCGCCGCCGGGAGCGTCGCCGTGCCCGGCGATGTAGGGGGTCACCGGGTGCTTGGCGAGCAGGGCGTTCAGCCGCGAGACCACGCCACCCTCGTCGCCCGCGTTGGAGGCCTCGAAGACCTGCCGGAGGTCGCGCACGAAGCGACGCAGCGCACTCGCGTCCCTCTCCCCGACCTGGGAGTGCAGCCACTCGCGCTCGTCGAGGAAGCCGATCACGTGCCCGGCGTCGACGAGGTCGGCGTTCACCAGCCCCGCCGAGCGCTCGGCGTAACGAACAAAGTCCATGACTAGATCTTACTTCTCGGCGGCAACCCGACAGAACCTAGCCCGCAAGCCGGCGTACGGCGTTGATGCGGTGCACCGCGAAGGACCGGACGTCCTCGGTGCGGTGGTCGTAGGCCGAGAGCCAGCCCGCCTCGACCCTGACCGGGTCGATCACCCGCTCGACGGTGGTCCCGTGGTTGTCGACGTAGCCGATCCACACGCTCTGCCCGGCCTCGACCGCCTCCCGGAGCAGGGCCAGGGTCGAGGCCGGCGTCGCGCTCTCCCCGTCACGCACCGGCTGCTCCGGACGGGTCGCCGCTGCGCGGTCCCCGGCGCGGATCGCGGTGACGGTCGCCGAGATGCGCGCCGACCGTCGGGCGGCAGCCCGGTCGTCCAGGGGTGCGGCCGGCAGTCCCGCCTCCCCGGCGGCGGGGTGCGGGCGCGGGGTGCGGGCCCGCAGCACCTCGCGTCGGGCCACCCGCACGGTCCCGTCGGCCGCCTCCACGACCGGAGCCGACCCGAGCTCGCGCAGCCGGGGGAGGAGCACGTCGACCGGCATGTCGCTGACCACGACGGTGGGCGCGATCCGCCGCAGCCGCAGCGAGGCCACCTTGGGGTGGTGCACCAGCTCGGTGAGCGCGGCCTCGTCGTCGCTGCGGAGGAACGACTCGGCGGAGCCGACGCGGATCGTGCCGAACCGGCGTGACACGTCGTCGATCAGGTAGTCCAGGGCCTGCGGCACCGGCGTCCGCGACGACGACGCCACGACGTCGTGCACCTCGGCGGCCGACCAGCCCGAGTCGAAGGCGCGGCGCACCGACGACTCGGAGAAGCGGTAGACGGTCGCCCCGCCGCGGGACTCGATGTCGGCCACCGTGGCGAGGTGCCGGGCGAGCTCGGGCTCCAGCGGACCCGGGGCGACGGCGGTCAGGTCCGCCTGCAGCAGCACATGGTCGACCGGGAGCGGCAGCAGCGGCTCCAGCAGCAGCGGCGCGCGGTGGGCCGGCTCGTCCGGCCCGAGCAGGGCGCGCCCGTGCGAGGCCAGGCCACCCAGTGCGGTGAGACCGACGACCGCGGACTCCTCCACCGCCCAGGCCAGCGCCTGGGCGCGTGCAGCCGGACGGCGGGGCCGCAGCCAGGCCAGCCGCTCGACGAGCGAGGGCACCCCGGTGCCCACGGCGAGCACCCCGCCCGGCGGGACCGAGGCGATCTCGACGAGGGCGCCGTGGCGTGCCTCGGGCAGCCAGGAGCGCTCCAGGTCGGGCACGAGGACGTTGACCGGCTTGCCGTTCTCACGGCCGCCGACCAGCCCGCTCAGCCGCGGGGAGGCGAGCCAGGCCAGCGCCAGCCGGACCCAGCGCTGCGCGACCGTCCCGCTGCTCCAGATGTCGAACGCGTCGGTCGGCAGCCACACCGACGCACCGTCCGGGCCGGTGCCCACGGCCAGCAGGGCGGCTGCCATCGCGATCTCGATGTGCAGCGCCGTCGAGCGCTGGTCGAGGTGCAGCAGCTCCGAGGTGGCCTTGAGGTCCCGCACCCCGAGCCCGCCGGTCCGCAGCGCCGAGGGCGGGCTGGCGCCCCAGTGCTCGAGCAGCAGCTCGACATGCCGGACCAGGTCGAAGGCCGCGCCGGCAGCGGTGCGGTCGACGAGGTCCGGGTCCCGCCCGGACGTCGCCAGGGCGGGCTCCTCGTCGGCACGGGCGCGGGTGGTGCGGCCATCGCGCAGACAGATCGCGATCTCGCGGGGTACGGCGACGTGCCGGCCGTCGCGGGCCACGAGCAGGCCCCGGTCCAACAGCTGCTCGACCGGTCCGCCGCCGGGGCCGCGCGAGGTGGAGCGCTCGGTGGACTCCACCGACCCGTCCTTGCCCTCCCGCTCCAGGTGCTCCAGGATCGCCCGCGCCTGCGGGTCGAGCTCGGCGAGCAGCTTGGTCACGACGTCCTGGTCAGAGAGCAGGTCGACGACCGCGGAGACGTCGTCGTGGCGGCTCCCGGTCGGGGTCAGACCCAGCTCCGCGGCCAGCACACCCACCCGGGCGGGTCCGTAGCCGTTCAGCAGGGTGGCCATCGGCGAGCCGAGGCGGCTGAGCCTGGTGCCGACGATGTCGGTGAGGCTGCTCAGCGCCCGCAGCGCGTCGTCGGCGCCCCAGAGCAGGCACCGCTCCCGGATCCGGGCCAGCGCCGCATCCACGTGCACCGTCGAGGCGTTCACCCGGGCGCGGAGCAGCTCCACCGACGCCGTACCCCCGAGGGCGAGCACGGCGTCGAGCACCGCGAGCTCGAGGTGCGAGAGCTGGTCGACGGCGCGCAGCACCGACGCGCGCGTCCCGACGCGGGAGGCCAGCTGCGAGGTGTCCTGGGGAGCGGGGACGGCGAGGTCCGGGCGGGCCGCGAGGAGTCGCCCGACCTGCTCGTCGGACCAGCCTCTGAGCTGGTCGGCGAGGGTGCGTGGCGGGTCCGGGGGCATCCGCACCACGATACCGGCCGGGCGGGCAGGCTCCCCCCTCGCCGAGGGGTCACAAGATCAGGCACTCTGTCGGCGTGTCGGGGAGCCGGTGACCCCTCGGCGGTCGCCCACCTAGGCTGGGCGCCGTGACGACCACGGAGCGCCCCGCGTGACCACGGCGCTGACGGTCGTCGTCGTGGGGCTCGTGGTCCTCGCCGGGCTGGCCCTGGCCACCGCCGCCGGTGCCCCCCTCGAGCGCGCCTCGACCGTTGCCAGCCAGGTGGCCGAGGCGCTGCTGGTCGTGTTCGCCGTCCTCGACGTGGCCAGGATCGTCGCCGGCCACCGGCCCGACGAGCTGGTCGTGCACCTGGGCTACGTCCTGGTCTCGGTGCTCCTGGTCCCGGTCCTGGTGCGCCCGGTCGACGAGGACGCGTCCGACGACGACGTCCGCGGCCGCCAGCTGGTGCTCGCCCTCGCAGCCGTCGCGGTGCTCGTCGTGGTCCTGCGGCAGCGGGCCACGGCATGAGCCGCAGGACCGCGGGGCGGGTGCTGGTGGCTGCCTACACCGTGCTGGCCATCGCCGCCGTCGCCCGGTCCGTCACCCAGATCGCCACCCGGTTCGCCGAGGCGCCGCTGGCCTACGTCCTCTCAGCCGGCGCAGGGGTCGTCTACCTCGTCGCCGCGATCGCGCTCCGGCGTCCGGACGACGTCGCGCGCCGGGTGGCCGCGGTGTCGATGAGCGTCGAGCTCGCAGGCGTGCTCGCGGTCGGGACGATGACGGTGGTGAGTCCCGGCAGCTTCCCCGACCAGACGGTGTGGTCGTCGTACGGCGCGGGCTACGCCTTCGTGCCGCTGGTCCTCCCGGTCCTGGGCCTGATGTGGCTGCGCGGCCGGGCGCCGTCCCGTCCGTGCGAGGGGTAGTTCGCGCTCGGCACGCTCACTAGTCTGCGGGCATGGAGTCCTATGCCGCAGGTGAGACCACGCCGCCACTGCTCGAGGAGACGATCGGGGCGAACCTCGAGCGCGTGGTCGCCGAGCACGGCGCCCGCGAGGCGCTGGTCGAGGTCGCCAGCGGTCGCCGGTGGACCTACGCCGAGCTAGACGCCGACGTGGACGGCCTCGCCCGCGGGCTGATGGCGGCCGGCATCGAGAAGGGCGACCGGGTGGGGATCTGGGCGCCGAACTGCGCCGAGTGGACGATGGTGCAGTACGCCACCGCCAAGGTCGGCGCGATCGTGGTCAACCTCAACCCGGCCTACCGCACCCACGAGCTCGCCTACGCCCTGAACCAGTCGGGCCTGCGGCTGCTGTTCTCGGCGGAGAGCTTCAAGACCAGCGACTACCGCTCGATGGTCGAGGAGGTCGATGTCGACACCGCGGCCCTCGAGCGGGTGGTCTACCTCGGCACCCCGGGCTGGGACGACCTCGTCTCCGGCGGTCGTGACCTGCCGGCCGACGCGGTGCACGCCCGGATGGCGACGCTGGAGCCCGGCGACCCGATCAACATCCAGTACACCTCGGGGACCACCGGCTACCCGAAGGGCGCGACGCTCTCGCACCGCAACATCCTCAACAACGGGTTCTTCGTGACCGAGACGATCAACTTCACCGCGGAGGACCGCCTCGCGATCCCGGTGCCGTTCTACCACTGCTTCGGGATGGTGATGGGCAACCTGGGCTGCACCACCCACGGCGCCGCGATGATCATCCCGTCGCCCGGCTTCGACCCCTCGGCGACGCTGAGGGCCGTGCAGGACGAGCACTGCACCGGGGTGTACGGCGTGCCGACGATGTTCATCGCGATGCAGAACGCCCCCGACTTCGCCGACTACGACCTGTCCACGCTGCGCACCGGGATCATGGCGGGCTCGATCTGCCCGGTCGAGGTGATGAAGCGCTGCGTCAGCGACATGCACATGGCCGAGGCGTCCATCGCCTACGGCATGACCGAGACGTCGCCGGTGTCCTGCCAGACGTTGAGCGACGACGACCTGGACCGGCGCACGGCCACGATCGGCAAGGTGCACCCGCACGTCGAGGTGAAGGTCGTCGACCCGGCCGACGGTGCGACCGTGGAGCGGGGGGAGACCGGCGAGCTGTGCACCCGCGGCTACAGCGTGATGATCGGCTACTGGCAGGACCCGGAGAGAACCGCGGAGACCATCGACGCAGACGGCTGGATGCACACCGGCGACCTGGCGGTGATGCGTGAGGACGGCTACTGCAACATCGTCGGCCGGATCAAGGACATGGTGATCCGGGGCG
>JBDTXF010000245.1:0-5319 GCA_040006355.1 Nocardioidaceae bacterium
ACACCCTGGCCGGCCAACCGTGCGTGCTGACGCCGTTCATCTTGATGGGCGCTATGTCGCCGGTGACGATCCCCGCGGCCCTCGTCCAGCAGATGGCCGAGGCACTGTCCGGGATCGCGCTGGCACAGCTGATCAACCCCGGCTGCCCGGTGATCTTCGGGTCGTTCCTGTCCAACATCGACATGCAGTCCGGGTCGCCGACCTTCGGCACCCCCGAGTCGGGGATCGGGCTGCTCTGCACCGGGCAGATCGCGCGGCACTTCGGGCTGCCGTTCCGCTCCGGCGGCGGTCTGACGTCCTCCCAGGTCGCCGACGCGCAGGCCGGCTACGAGGCGCTGATGACGATGCTGCCGACGTTCCTGGCCGGCGCCAACTGGGTGATGCACTCCGCGGGCTGGCTCGAGGGTGGCCTGGTCGCGGGCTTCGAGAAGTTCATCGTCGACGTGGAGATCCTGCAGATGATGCAGGCCGAGTTCACCCCCCTCGAGATCGACGACGACTCGCTGGCCTTCGGCGCCCACGAGGAGGTCGGACACGGTGGTCACTTCCTGGGCGCGATGCACACCATGGAGCGGTTCCGCACCTGCTTCTACCGGCCGATGCTGTCCAGCTCGGACAACTACGAGAAGTGGATGCGCACCGGCGGCCTCGACACCAACGCCCGCGCCACGAAGATCTACCAGAAGAAGCTCGAGGAGTACGTCGCCCCGCCGATGGACGACGCCATCCGCCTCGAGCTCGAAGAATACGTCGTCCGACGCCGGGCCGAGCTCGGCGACTGACCGGGCTGCTGCCGGATTCCCAGGGGCGCCTGGTAATCCGGCATCACCCCGGCGTCGCAACGGCAGGGCGATGACAGTTCTGTCAGGGTGACACCGCCGACGAGGTCTGGCGTACGACGACCTGGTGCGCCCGATGCAGGATCAGGCGATGTCGTGCGAGGTCGCCACGGTCATGCGCTGGCGGGCCCGACGAGCGATGACTACCGGGCGTGACAGGTCCGCCCAGGTGATCCGCTCCACGGCGAAGCCGGTGACCCGGCGGAGGGCGTCCTCGCGCCGCTTCTCCTCGAACACCACGTCGCCAGGGGTCTGGTCCGCCCTGACCAGGCGGCCGTACTTGATCCGGCCGTCGAACTCGAAGAGGAGCCGCTCCTGCGGCCAGGCCAGGTCCGTCACCCCGACGAGCACCCCGTCGGCGTCGAAGACGTGGAACTGCACCTCGGGGTGCGGCAGTCCCTGGCTCCAGTACAGGTAGCGAGCGCGTGACTCGCCCACCGACTCCGCTCGCCCGTCCGCCAGCCGGAGGGTGAGGTCGGCAGACCGGCGCCCCCGCCGCCACCGCTTCTGCGCATGCAGCGCCTCCAGCTCGTCCCGGGTGACCCGCCCCGCGCGTAGCGTGGAGTCCGTCGCCACCAGACCGGACTCGACGCGGCACGAGGAGATCGTCTCCACAAGACAGCGCGGCTCCCTCGTGACCAGGAGACCGTCGACGACCTCGATCTCGTCCTCACCGAGAGGCGCCTGGTGGTGCACCACGTCGCGCTCGACGCTGCCGGACCGGCCGTCGCGCCTGGTCACGTGCACGCGGGTCAGGTCCGGGCCCCAGACCTCGCAGCCCGTCCGCATCAGCAGCCCGCTCACATTGCTCAGCACCACCGCGTCCCCGTGGGCACGCAGCACCGCGCGGGAGAGCCGCCGATGCCGCTCGACCGCGTCCAGGGTCTCCCACTCGCGCGTGGAGCAGTAGGCACCGTTGCGTATCCGGGTCCACGTCCGCCCGGCGATCTGGCGACGGATGAAGCGGTCGTCGAGGCCGAGCGCCAGTACGTCGGAGCGGGCCACGAAGCCCTGCTGCAGCTCGACGGCGTCCAGGTAGTCCATGCGGCCGATTGTTGGCCGGTGCTGGCGAGGGCGCGAGGCCCCCCTTGCCAGTCTGAGGACGGTCGCGCGCCGGCCGGGCTGGGGATAACGCTGTCCGGGTACACCGTCGGCCGGGCGCACGACGACCGCTGATCGACGTACGGCCCTGACAAAACCTGCATGACCCTGCCGTTGCAACGCAGGGGTCATCCCAGTTTCCCAGGCGCCCCTGGGAAACTGGCAGCCGACTCAGCGGAAGATGACGGTCTTGCTGCCGTTCAACAGAACGCGGGACTCCGAGTGCCAGCGGACCGCGCGGGAGAGCACCTGGCTCTCCACGTCACGGCCGGCGGCGGCCAGCGCCGCGGCGTTGCTGCCGTGGTCGACGCGCATCACATCTTGCTCGATGATCGGGCCCTCGTCGAGGTCGGCGGTGACGTAGTGCGCGGTGGCGCCGACCAGCTTGACGCCGCGGTCGAAGGCCTGGTGGTAGGGCCGGGCGCCCTTGAAGCTCGGCAGGAACGAGTGGTGGATGTTGATCGCGCGACCGGCCAGCGCGCGGCAGGTGTCGTTGGACAGCACCTGCATGTAGCGCGCGAGCACCACGAGGTCCACCATCAGCGAGTCCGCGAGGTCGAGCATCTCGGTCTCCGCGGCGGCCTTGGTCTCGTGGGTGACCGGGATGTGGTGGTAGGGCACGCCGTACGACGCCGCCATCTCCCGGCAGTCGAGGTGGTTCGACACGATGGCCACCGGCGCGATCTGCAGCGACTCCTTGCTCCACCGGAACAGCAGGTCGTTCAGGCAGTGGCTGAACTTCGAGACCATGATCAGCGTGCGGCACGGCGCGGCGGCGGCCCACATGTCCCAGTGCATCGCGAACCGCTCCGCCACCGGGGCGAAGGCCTCACGGAGCGAGACCAGCAGCGCCGCGCTGGTCTCGGCGCTGTCGACCGCGAACTTCACGCGCATGAAGAACCGCTCCTCGGCGAGGTCGTCGAACTGCTGGCTCTCCCAGATGTTGGCATGCTGCTCGACCAGCATGCCGGTGACGGCGTGCACGATCCCGGCCCGGTCCGGGCAGACCACGGTGAGCACGAAGGTCGGGGGAGTGGTCACGGGCTCGGCGTCGGTCATGGCGACGGTTGTACCCGGCTCGCAAACGTTGCGTCAACAGAGACACGTCCTGTGATACGCAACACTGGTGCGCTACCGTCGGCTCATGGCGAATGCCCCGGTCATCACCGACGCGGCTCCGGGCGTGCAGTCGGTGGACCGGGCGCTGACCATCCTGGGCATCCTGGCACGTCTCGGCGAGGCGGGTGTCACCGAGATCGCCGGCGAGCTGGGAGTGCACAAGAGCACCGCGTTCCGGCTGGTGGCGACGTTGGAGTCCCATGGCATGGTCGAGCAGAACGAGGACCGTGGCAAGTATCGCCTCGGCGTCGGCATCCTCCGGCTGGCCGGCGCCACCACCGCCCGCCTCGACGTGGTGCAGGAGGCGCGCTCGATCTGCCGCAAGCTGGCGGCCGACTCGGGCGAGACCGTCAACATCGCGGTGCTGTCGGACCACTCCGTGCTCTACCTCGACCAGGTCTCCGGGCAGTCCGCCCTGCAGGCCCACAACTGGGTCGGCCAGCACATCCCGCTGCACGCCACCTCCAACGGCAAGGTGCTGCTCGCCGGGCTGCCCGCCGACGAGGTGGACGACCGGCTGCCCCGGCTGCCGTCCTACACCTCCGACACGGTCACCACGAAGGCCGGGCTGCGCCGCGACCTGGCCACCGTGCGCGAGCAGGGCTACGCCGTCGCGGTCGACGAGCTTGAGGTCGGGCTGACCGCGATCGCGGCCCCGATCCGCAACGCACACGGGGATGTGATCGCTTCGCTCAGCGTCTCCGGCCCGACGTTCCGGCTCGGCGAGCTGCGGGTCAAGGAGCTCGTCGCCGCGGTGCTCGACGCGGCCGACGAGGTGTCGAGAAGACTTGGTTACGGATCAGCCTGACGCTTGACGGGGTGTGCCCGAGCCGCAATATTGTTGCGTGCAGCACATCGGGTTGCGACATGCGCAACTCACCACCGGATGGATGGGACAGGCGCGTGCCGCAGCTCTACATCGGGGGCAGATGGCAAGGAGCTCGCGAGCGCGAGCGCCGGGAGATCCGTTGTCCTGCGGACGGCACGCTGGTCGCGGAGGTGGACGAGGCCGGTCCCGAGGACACCCGGGCCGCGATCGAGGCCGCCCGCCAGGCCTTTGACGACGGCGCGTGGCCCGGCACGTCGGCCCTCGAGCGAGGAGCCCTGCTGCACCGGGTGGCGGACCTCCTGGTGCGGGACAAGGCGGTGGTCGCCCGCGCGGAGTCCCTCGACACGGGCAAGCGTCTGGTCGAGAGCGAGTACGACGTCGACGACGTGGTCGGGGTCTTCCGGCACTACGGCAACGTCGCCGCGGAGGACGCGGGCCGGATGGTCGACACCGGCCGCCCCGACGTGGTCAGCCGGATCGTGCACGAGCCGATCGGGGTCTGCGGCCTGATCACCCCGTGGAACTACCCGCTGCTGCAGACCTCCTGGAAGGTCGCACCCGCGCTCGCGGCCGGCAACACCTTCGTCCTGAAGCCGAGCGAGCTCACCCCGCACACCGCGATCCTGCTGATGGGTCTGCTGGAGGAGGCCGGCCTCCCGGCGGGGGTCGCCAACCTGGTGATCGGGGCAGGGCCGCGCGCCGGCGCCCTGCTCAGCGAGGACCCGCGTGTCGACCTGGTGTCGTTCACCGGGGGCGTGCCGACCGGCAGGCGGATCATGGCCTCGGCGGCCGAGACGGTGAAGAAGGTCGCCCTCGAGCTGGGCGGCAAGAACCCCAACATCGTCTTCGCCGACGCCGACCTCGAGACGGCGCTGGACTTCGCGCTGACCGCGGTCTTCCTGCACTCCGGCCAGGTCTGCTCGGCCGGTGCGCGCCTGGTGGTCGAGGAGTCCATCCACGACGAGTTCGTCGACGAGGTCGTCCGGCTCGCCGAGCGCATCCGCATCGGCGGCCCGTTCGACGAGAGCGCCGAGACGGGCCCGCTGATCTCCGCGCAGCACCGAACCAAGGTCGAGGAGTACGTCGAGCGGGGGCTCACCGAGGGAGCGAAGCTGCGCTGCGGGGGAGCGCGGCCCGAGGGAGCGGCCTACGCCGACGGCTTCTACTACCTGCCGACCCTGCTGGACGGCTGCGACGGCTCGATGTCGGTGGTGCGCGAGGAGTCGTTCGGTCCGGTGCTGACCGTGGAGACCTTCCGAGACGAGGACGAGGCGGTCCGGATCGCCAACGACAGCGACTACGGCCTGGCCGGTGCGGTGTGGACCCAGAACGCAGGGCGGGCCGAGCGGGTCGCGGCGCGGCTGCGGATGGGGACCGTCTGGATCAACGACTACCACCCCTACGTGCCGCAGGCCGAGTGGGGTGGCTACA
>JBDTXF010000246.1:0-5276 GCA_040006355.1 Nocardioidaceae bacterium
CCTGGGTGTCGATCTCGGTGGGCTGCAACAACACCTGCACGTTCTGCATCGTGCCAGCGCTGCGCGGCAGGGAGAAGGACCGTCGACCCGGAGCGATCCTCGCGGAGATCGAGGCGCTGGTCGCCGAGGGCGTCACCGAGGTCACCCTGCTGGGGCAGAACGTGAACGCCTACGGCGTCGAGTTCGGTGACCGGCAGGCGTTCTCGAAGCTGCTGCGGGCCTGCGGGGCCGTCGAGGGTCTCGAGCGGGTCCGGTTCACCAGCCCGCACCCGGCGGAGTTCACCGACGACGTGATCGAGGCGATGGCCGAGACCCCGCAGGTGATGCCCAGCCTGCACATGCCGCTGCAGTCCGGCTCGGACAGGGTGCTGCGCGAGATGCGACGGTCCTACCGTCAGGCGAAGTACCTCGGCATCATCGAGCGGGTGCGTGCCGCGATGCCCGAGGCCGCGATCACCACCGACATCATCGTGGGCTTCCCGGGCGAGACCGAGGAGGACTTCCTCGAGACGATGAAGGTCGTCGAGCGTGCGCGCTTCTCGGGGGCGTTCACCTTCCAGTACTCCAAGCGCCCAGGCACCCCTGCGGCGGTCCTCGAGCACCAGGTGCCCAAGGCCGTCGTCCAGGAGCGGTTCGAGCGACTCGTCGCCCTGGTCGACGACATCGCCTGGCAGGAGAACAAGCGGATCGTCGGCCGGACCGTCGAGCTGATGGTCTCCGACGGCGAAGGTCGCAAGGACGTGCAGACCCACCGGCTGTCCGGGCGCGGTGCCGACAACCGGCTGGTGCACTTCACCGCGGTCGACGCGGACGGCCGGCCCGTCGAGGTGCGCCCCGGTGACATGGTCGAGGTCCGGGTCACGAAGGCGGCCCCGCACCACCTGGTCGCGGACGCGGCTGTTCGGTCCGTACGTCGCACCCGGGCCGGTGACGCGTGGGAGGCCCGCACCGCCGCACCGGTCCCGCGGGCCGTCGGCGTGGCGCTCGGGCTGCCCACCGTCGGCGTCCCGGCCCCGCTGGCCGCACAGCCCGGCTGCTCGACCTGAGGCGAGACGCCGGTCAAGACATTCTGTGAGATACCTGAGCACATTCTGAGGAAGTGCTTGTCAAACCGCGGTGCTCGGGAGAGGCTGCGGCGGTCACACCTCACTGATGCGAAGGATCCTTCATGCACGTTCCACGCGCGGCAGGCTCGGGCCGCCGTACGTCCCGGGGTCGGCTGGCTCTCACCGGGACCGCCGTGGGCGCAGCAGCACTCGCGCTCACCGTCACCCCCGGCGCCTCCCAGGCCGCACCGGCCCTGACCGGCAAGGCCGGTGAGCTCACCTCGTCTCACGCGGCGGCCACGCGGTCGACCAAGGACATCGACGTCCGCCAGCAGGGCGCCTCCTCGGCCGTGCTCAGCCAGCGCGCCGCCCGGCAGGTGGCGCACCCGCGGGCAGGGCTGCGCTCGCTGCGCACCCAGCTCGGCATCCAGGGCGTGGTCTCGCTGGACCCGCTGACCGGGACCCCCCGGTCCCTCTCGAAGCTGGACGGCTTCCTGACCGGACCGAGCCGTCAGAGCCCCTCGAGCGTCGCCCTCGGCTTCGTGCGCACCCATGCGGGCGCCCTCGGCCTCGACGGCGCCGACCTCGCGACGCTGCGGCTGCGCAAGACCTACACCGACATCAGCGGCACCCGGCACCTGAGCTATGTGCAGTACTCCGGCAGCGTGCCGGTGTTCGGCAACGGGCTCAAGGCCAACGTGGCCAAGGACGGCCGTCTCATCAGCCTGCAGGGGTCGCCGGTCCACGGGCTGGCCTCCGTCGGCACGTCTCCCGGTCTCAGCGCGACAGCCGCACGCAGCCGGGCGATCAGGAACGTCTCGGAGAAGGTCACCTCGACGCGGACCAGCGCGGTGCGCGGCGCGGCGCGGCTGACCACCTTCGGCGACGGTGACCGTGCCTCGCTGGTGGCGTTCCAGACCGTCGACGGCGCCCGCCTCGCGTGGCAGACCCTCACCACCCCCGGCCAGGGACAGATGTTCCTGCATGTCGTGGACGCGAGCACCGGGCAGGTGCTGGTGCGCCGCAACCTGGTGCAGAGCGACCGCGCCAGTGTCTGGGAGTACTGGCCGACCAAGGGCAACGGCGGCGAGCAGCGGCGCGTCGACCTCCCGCAGAGCTGGCTGCCCAACGGGTCGCCCCGGCTGGCCGGCAACAACGCCCACGTGTGGAGCGACGTCAACGACGACAACATCGCCCAGTCGTCCGAGGAGGTCACGCCGGGGAAGTACACCTTCCGGTTCCCCTTCCGGACCTTCAACCCGGCGATCGGCAGGCCCTGCACGCCGGGCTACCAGTGCTCGTGGAACAACCAGGTCGCCGACTCCTGGAAGGTGAACCGCAAGCAGAACGCGGTCCAGGTCTTCTACTACGTCAACAAGATGCACGACCACCTGCGGGCTGCCCCCATCGGGTTCACCCGTGCGGCCGGCAACTTCGAGGCGGTCGGCGACGACGCGGTGCAGACGCAGCCCGATGACGGTGCCGACACCGGCGACGGTTTCCCGGACTCCTCCCACGTCGACAACGCCAACATGAGCACGCCTCAGGACGGCATCGCGCCGACCATGCAGATGTACCTCTTCAACGACCCCGCCGCCGGCGGCCTGGACCCGTTCCTGCAGTCCAACGGTGGTGACGAGGCCGATGTGGTCTACCACGAGTACACCCACGGCCTGTCCAACCGGCTCGTCGTCGACCCGTCCGGCCTGTCCACCCTCGGTGGGGTCCAGGCCGGCGCCATGGGGGAGGCGTGGAGCGACTGGTACGCCATGGACTTCCTCACCGACGCGGGCTACCAGGGCGACACCTCCGCGCGTGGCGAGGTCCGGGTCGGGCAGTACGTCGGCAAAAACAAGGACCTGATCCGCAGCCAGCCGATGGACTGCCCTGTGGGCGCCAGGACGTCGCGGTGCCACGGCACGCCCGAGGCGGGCCACGGCGGCTACACCTACGGCGACTACAGCAAGATCGCCGGTGGGCCCGAGGTGCACGGCGACGGCGAGATCTGGGGCGAGACCCTCTGGGACCTGCGCGCCGCCCTCGGCAGCAAGCTGACCGAGTCGCTGGTGACCCGGGCCATGGAGCTCTCCCCGGCCAACCCGTCGTTCCTCGACGAGCGCAACTCGATCCTCCAGGCCGACACCGTGGTCAACCGGGGCAGGGCCCGCGCGACCATCTGGAAGGTCTTCGCTCACCGCGGGATGGGCTACCTCGCGGGTGCCGTCAACGGTGACGACGCCGCGCCCGTGGAGGACTTCAACCTGCCTCCGGTGGCCGGGACCCCGACGGGCACCCTGACCGGCACGGTGAGCGACGACGCCACCGGCGACCCGGTCCAGGGCACCGTCGTCGGCTTCGGCGGACATGCCTCCGGGTTCCCCGGGGACTACGCGGCCACCACGGCGCGGGACGGCACCTACTCGATCAGCGGGATCTTCGCCGGCACCTACCCGGCAGTCTCGGCCGGCGGCAACGGCTACGACCGCAAGGTCGCGGCCATCTCGGTGAACTCGGGCACCCAGAACCGGGACTGGGCGCTGCGCTTCGACTGGGCCTCGTTGGCCGGTGGTGCCACGGTGACCGACGACAACGACCACACCGGCGCGCCGTTCGGCTGCGGTCCGGCCCAGCTCTTCGACCAGTCGCAGGCACAGGGCTGGAGCGCGGAGCGGCACGCCGTCGGTGGCACGGTCACCCCGGTCTTCGTCGTCCTCAAGCTGCCGCAGGCGGTGGACGTCAGTGAGATCGCGGTCGACCCGTCCGGCACGTGCGGGGATTCCGGCAGCGCCTCTACCGGGCCCTACTCGATCGAGACGTCGACGGACGGCACGACGTGGACCACCGCCTCGAGCGGGACGTTCACCCCGGCCGACCGGGGTCGCTTCAACTCGCCGACCCTGGCGGGTGGGAGCACGGACGCGGTGCACTACGTCCGCTACACGATGAAGGACAGCCAGGTGCTCCAGGTGGGCAGCTGCCCCGGCGCGTTCTCCGGGTGTGACTTCATCGACAGCTCCGAGCTCGAGGTCTACGGGACGCCCAGCACTCCGTAGCCCACGGGCACCGAGGAAGGGGGGTCGCTCGCCGCGACCCCCCTTCTGCGCGTCCCGGCCGGCGACCCTGCGCTAGAACCCGTGGGTCAGGATCGGCGGCGTGCTGCCACTGCGAATCGTGGCCAGCACCCGCGCCTCGTGGGGTACGACGGGAGTGGGCAGGGTGTCCAGGTTGAACCAGCGCAGGTCGGCACACTTCTCCGGCTCCCGGATGCTCGGCGTGCCCGACCATGCCGTCGCGGTGAAGAAGAAGTCGACCCGCTCGTCGACCGGGTCACCGCTCGCGCCGGTGCGCTGCATCGTGCACCACGGCTCGAGGGTCACCTCGGTGATCCCGACCTCCTCGACAGCCTCACGCCGGGCGGCCTCGAAGACCGACTCCCCCCGCTCCACGTGACCGGCGACGGCCGCGGCCCAGTGGCCGTCCAGGTAGCCGGTGCCCTGCCGCAGCTGCAGCAGCACCTCGCGGCCCCCGGGCATCGGGGCGGGGCGCAGCAGGAAGAGGTAGGCGGCCGGGACGACGGCGAAACGCGTCAATGCCGCGGGTTCCTGCTCGGGTCGAAGTGGTGCTTGTTCTGCACCGGGTCGGGCTGCACCTCGCCGACGGTCCGGTCCACGCCGGAGATCGGCGAGGTCTCGTCGGGCTTGTCGAGGTCCACCTCGTCCTCGAGGGACCCCTCGGCACGGTCGGTCGGCGACTCGCCGTCGGTGGTGAGCTGAGCCGAGGTCTGGCTGCCGGTGCCCTCGATGCCCTCGAACGGGCCGGTGCGCTCGCTGCTCAGCCCCATGTCGCCGGCCAGCCCCTCCGGCCCGCCGGCGTTGGGGTGCGACTCACGGTTGACGGTCTCGCCCGTCTGCTCCCCGGACTGATCGCCGGTGTGCTTCTCGCTCACTGGTCCGGCCCGTCCTGCTCGTGGTCCTGCTCGTCGTCCCGCTTCTCGTCCGGCCTGGCGTCCGACTGGTCGTCCTGCTCGCCGGGAGGTGCCGACTGGTCGTTGGAGGCGAACTCGGTCGGGCTGGCGTCACCGGCCGGAGGCTCGCCGACGAACTGTCGGACGTCGAGCTCTCCCGGGTCGGCCGGGTCGCTGGGCTGCTCGCTCATCGCAGGCTCCTCACTCGCCGCCGGAGCCGTCGGAGGGCTGGTCGAGCGCCGTCTCGGCGTTCTCCTCCTGCAGCT
>JBDTXF010000247.1:0-5274 GCA_040006355.1 Nocardioidaceae bacterium
CTCAACAAGTACATCGGCTACGAGAACGCCGCGAAGGTGGCCAAGAAGGCGCTCGCGGAGGAGAAGACGATCCGCGCCGTGGTCGTCGAGCTGGGCTTCGTGGAGAACGGAGACCTGACCGAGGAGCAGCTGGACACGGCACTCGACGTGGCGAGCATGACGCACCCTTAGCCGGTGCAGCGCCCGGCCGGCAGGGACCTCGAGGCGAACGCCTTCAGCCCGTCGCTCGTCACGCCGTCGAGGTAGGCGAGGTCCCGGTCCAGCAGCAGCAGGCAGTCCCGGCGCGTCGCGTGCGCGTCGGTGTGGAACCACAGCACCTCGGTGGCCGCACAGTGCTCCCGCGCTCGGCGTACGCCGGGGACCGTGGGGGTCACCGAGATGCTCACCAGACCGAACATCTGGCGGCGTAGGTGTGCTCGGGGACCGGAGTCGAGGACGGGCCGGACATAGCTGACGATGCTGTCCACCCGGTTGCTGGCGAAGCTCACCGCACTCGCGGCGTCGCGGACGCACGCGCCCACCCGGAGCGACTCCCGGCCGCGGATGCGGTGGTCGACGACCAGCCCCGCCGCCACCAGGACCAGCAGGACCGTGCCGAGGAGGACCAGGCGGCGGCGGTGGTGCGGGTGTCGCTGACCCCGAGGACGCAGGGGACGACCCTGCCCGATCGTCTCGGGGGCACCCGGTCCCGGGAGGCTGTCCACCGAGGCAGTATGCCAGCGCGAGGCCGGCCGGGAGCAGCGCCGCTCAGTACCAGCCGTGGGACTGCTTGAAGCCCCAGGCCGAGCAGGGTGAGCCGTAGCGGCCCTTGATGTAGCCGAGGCCCCACCTGATCTGGGTGGCGGGGTTCGTCGCCCAGTCGCCGCCGGCCGTGGCCATCTTGGAGCCGGGCAGCGCCTGCGGGATGCCGTAGGCCGAGGACGACGGGTTGTCGGCGTGCACGTTCCAGCCGCTCTCCTGGGAGTAGATCGAGTCCAGGCACGAGAACTGGTCGCCACCGAAGCCGAAGCCGCCCAGCATCGCCTTGGCGATGGTCCGCGGGTCCCGATGCGTCAGGTCCTCAGTCTTCGTGGTGGCCCCGCCGGGCCTCTGGTCCAGCGTGGCCTTCTTGACGGGGTCCACGGTGGCCCGGGCGGCGGTGCGCGTCAGGGAACGCGAGACGGTGGAGTCGCGGCGACCGAGGGCCGCCGCGCCCAGCCGGGCCGGAACGCTGTCGGTGGGGCGCGCGGACTGCTGCGCCACGGCGGCGGACGAGGACACGGCGACCGAGGCGCTCCCGGCGTCGCGCAGGACGATCCCGGAGGTGACCGCGAGCCCGGTGGCGGCGACCGCCACCCCGGTGAGGGCTGCGGACCGGGTCAGACAGCGCCGCAGCACGGAACCCCGGGGTGTCACGGGAGCGGTCGAGCGGTGGCGGGGGACAGCGGGATCGCGTCGGGGCAAGGAACTACTCACAGACGGTCGACGACGTGGTCAGGTCGCGCTCCATCCCCCGACTCGCGCGACGGAGCACACTGTGCAAGATCGGCTCCGGTGCCGCAAACCGGTCTGTCCGGTTCCTGTGGACAACGTGTGACTCGTGGCACGGCGGTGACCACGGGGGCCCCTGTGGCCGCCTGAGTCCGCCGTCCCGACGGCTCAGGTGAGAATCCTCACGGCTCCGAGCCGGCCGCCCCACCGAAGTCGACGACCAGTGCGTCGTCGACCACGTCGAGGGGGAACGGGTCGCTCAGGGTGCCGAGGAACTCCCCCGAGGCGTCCAGCCGGTCCCAGGCCAGGAACCACCAGCGGCCCCCGTGCTCGATCGCGCGCCCGGCGTACATCGAGGGGCCGTTGTCACCGGAGAGGAACGCGTCGCCCTCGAGGGCGAAGGGCCCGCCGAGCTCGTCGGCGTACAGCACGTGGGTGCCGTACTCCGGCAAGGCTCCCCGCTGCAGCCGGGCGGCACTGTGGTCGCCCTCGCCGGCGCAGAACAGCATCGCCCAGCGCGAGCCGCACGGCACGATCTCCGGGACCTCCAGCTGCCGGAGCTCCCCGGGCGCGGCCACGGGCGGGCCCACCGTCCACTCCTCGAGGTCCGGGGACGTCAGCTGCCCGATCACCCCGCGGCCGTCGGCGGGACCGGGGGACGTGGCCTCGGTGCCGGTGGCGCAGACGTACATCCGCCACAGGTCCACCGACGGGTCCCACTCCAGCCAGGGGTCGCGCCAGTCCTGGTGCTCGTACCACCGTGGGTCGGCCCCCATCCGGAGGTCGGTGCGGCGCCAGGTCGTCAGGTCGTGCGAGGTCGCCGAGACCACCCGTTGAACGCGGCCGTCCTCGGCCTCGGAGATGCCGGTGTAGAACATCCGCCAGCCGCCGGCCGGGTCGCGCACCACCGACCCCGTCCAGGACGCCCGGTCGTCGGACGCACCCGGCGGCGCCGGGGGCAGCGCCTCCCCGAGGTCGGTCCAGGTGACCAGGTCGGTCGAGACCGCGTGCCGGATCCGGGCGTTCTGGTGGCGCAGCTCGGGGTCGCCGAGGCTCTTGGGTGCGGACAGGTGGAAGAGGTGGACGTCCTCCCCGTCCCGGGCGAACCAGAAGTCCCAGATCCAGTAGTCGTCTGAACCGAGCACCATGGCCGCCTCCTACGCGTCCTGGACCGCGGTGCAGCGCAGCACCAGGGCGGTCTCGGGTCGCATCGCCGGGAAGGACAGCCCGACGGTGGCGAGCACCGAGCCGGGCACGGTGAGCCGCAGGGCGAGCAGCGGGCCCGGCTCCTGCTCGTTCGGCCCCTCCCGGCGTACGTCGTAGCGTTGGTCGTCGCGCAGACCCGGGAGCCAGACTGTCACCGACCCGGTCGCCGCCGTGGCGACGGCGGCCACCACGAAGACGGCGTCGGTCGCGTCCGGGGAGACCATCCCGGTGACCAGGAGCGCCGGGTCCGGGTGGTCGGGACGCACCAGCACCCCCTCGGCGACCAGCGGACGCAGCTGCTTGTGCAGCGCCACCCAGGCGGCCAGGTCGCGACGCTCCTGGGCCGTCGCCCGGGTCAGGTCCCACTCGATGCCGAGGTGGCCGAGCAGGGCGGTGGCCGCGCGGAAGCCCAGCCCGTGCGTGCGACCGGTGGTGTGAGCGACGGGACTGCCGATGTGGGCCCCCGTCATCTCGGGCGGCACGAGCAGCGTCGTCCAGCGCTGCAGGTGCTGCCGCTCGAGGGCGTCGATGGTGTCGCTGGCCCAGACCCGGTCGGTGCGAGCGAGCACCCCGAGGTCGACCCGGCCGCCCCCCGACGCGCAGCTCTCGATCTCGAGGGTCGGGTGTGCCGCGCGCAGGGAGTCCAGCAGGGCATAGAGCGCCAGGGTCTGGCCGTGCACCGCGGGACGTCCGGCGTGCGCGCCGTCGACCAGGTCGCGGTTGTGGTCCCACTTGAGGAAGGCGATGTCACCGTCCGCCAGCAGGGCCAGGAGGGCGTCCTGGACGTAGGCGAAGGCGTCGGGGTGCTGGAGGTCGAGGACCTGCTGGTGCCGCCAGCCCGGTGGCAGGTCGCGCCGGCCGCGCAGCACCCACTCCGGGTGCGCCCGCACCAGGTCGGAGTCGGGGTTCACCATCTCCGGCTCGACCCAGAGCCCGAAGTCCATGCCCAGGCGGTGCACGTGGTCGACGAGGGGGTGCAGCCCGTGCGGCCACACCTGCGGGTCGACGGTCCAGTCGCCGAGCCCGGCGGTGTCGTCGCGGCGTCCGCGGAACCACCCGTCGTCGAGGACGAACCGCTCCACGCCCACCTCACGGGCCGCGTCGGCCAGGGCGGTCAGCCGGGTCAGGTCGTGGTCGAAGTAGACCGCCTCCCAGGTGTTCACCAGGACCGGCCGGGGCGGCAGCGCCCACTTGCGGGTGCGGCGCTGCCAGGCGTGCAGCCGCGCGCTCATCCCGTCGAGCCCGTCGGCGGACCAGGAGCCGGTCACCCACGGCGAGGTGTACGACGTGCCCTCCGCGAGCACCACCTCACCGGGGCCGAGGAGCTCATGGGCGCCGAGCAGCGACTCCCCCTCAGCGGTGCGCTCGGCGTAGTGCACGTGGTCACCGCTCCAGCCGAGGTGCACCCCCCACACCGTGCCGCTGCGGAAGGAGAAGCCGGCCGTGCCGGCGACCATCAGCAGGGTTGCGTCGTGTCCGGTCCGGCCGTGTCGTCCCGAGCGCAGCCAGGTCCCCTGGTCGAACCCGTGCCGTTGCGGCACCCGCTCCCGGGTCCACCGGCCGGTCAGGTCCAACAGCTCCCCGGCGTACGACGGCACCGGGAGCGTCGAGCGCACCGCACCGACGGTGAACGGGTCCGTGCCGGTGTTGGTGAGCGTGACCCGGGTGCGCAGCAGGCCCTCCTCGGTCAGCTCGAGGTCGACCCGGACCGCGAGGCCGCACTCGCCGTCGGCGGCCCGCAGGACCACCGGTCCCCCGGCGTGCTCGAGCGTCCAGCCGGTCCAGCGGGGCTGCCAGGTCCGGTGCCCACCGGGACGCGTGCCCTCGACGGCCGGCGTGCCGGTGAAGCCGGTGGCCCCGTCGGGCAGGACCCCGGTCCAGCGGACCTCGTCGGCGGCGCTGTGCGGCGCGAGGACGGTGCGCGCCTCGACCAGCGCGTCGACGTCGGCCGCGGAGAGGTCACCGAGGTCGGCACCCCAGTGCAGCACCACCGGCTCCGGCCCGATGCTGCTGCCTCCGCACAGCGCCAGCAGCACGCTCGTGCCGGCTGCCCGCGGGTGCGCGTGCCCGGTCCCCACGGCGGGACGTCCTGCGTCCTCGCCGCGACCTGCCCCGGTCACCGTCCGAGCCAGGTCGCCGAGCGCAGTCCGCGGTAGCTGCACCAGGCCGCCGACAGGATGCAGACCCAGGCGACCAACGAGGTCAGGCCTGCCCAGCCGTCGTTGCCGGTCTCGCTCAGGCCGTTGGTCAGCGTGCCGAACAGCAGCGTCAGGCCGAGGAACACCAACGTCCGGACGCCCCAGCGGGGGCGCCGCGGACGCGGTGGCCGTTCGGCGTCGAGCCCTGCGTCTCCCGGGCTCATCGCTCCTCGAGCATCAGCCCTTGACCGCCCCGGCGGTCAGGCCCCGGACGAAGTAGCGCTGCAGTGCCAAGAACACCAGGATCGGCACGATCATCGAGAAGAACCCGCCTGCGGTGACCAGGTTGAAGTTCTGCCCCTGCTGCCCGATCAGCTGCGAGGTCGCCACGGTCAGCGGCTCGTTGTCACCCGGCTGGATGAACACCAGCGCGACCAGCAGGTCGTTCCAGACCCAGAGG
>JBDTXF010000248.1:0-5274 GCA_040006355.1 Nocardioidaceae bacterium
GTGGGTGTCCGAGCACGCCGTGTCGCTGGGCGCCGACCCGGAGCGCGTCGCCGTCGGCGGCGACTCGGCCGGCGGCACGCTGTCGGCGGCGATCGCGGTGAAGGCCGCCGAGGCGGGGGTCCCGCTGCGGTTCCAGCTGCTCGTCTACCCCGCGACGGACCTGGTGGGGGCGACCGAGAGCCGCCGGCTGTTCGGGGAGGGCTACTTCTTGACCCGTGAGTTCGTCGAGCTCTCGCTCATCTCCTACGTCACCGGCGGCCAGGACGTCCGCGACCCGCTGGTCTCGGTCTCCTACACCGAGAAGGTGCCCGCGAACCTCGCCCCGGCCCTGGTCGTGACGGCCGGCTTCGACCCGCTGCGCGACGAGGGCGAGGCCTACGCCCGGATGCTCGCCGACGCCGGCGTCCGGGTCGAGCTGACCCGCTACCCGGGCCTGGCCCACGGCTTCTTCAACGTCGTCGGTCTGGGCCCCTCGATGCGTGCCGCGGTGGCCGAGATCGCGGCCCGGCTGCAGTCTGAACTGCACTGATCTGGCCTGGTTAGGACAAGTTTGGGTGATACCTCTGGTATGTCGGCCCGGCTGGTGCCACGCTCTCCCCATGTTCCGGTTCGCGAGCCTGGTCGCAGGGGTGGTGCTGGCCGTCCTGGTCGGCGCGCTGAGCGTGCCGGCGACGGCTGATTCGGTGCTGGTGCACGACAGCGACCCGCACCACGTGGCGGCCTTCTTGGCGATCGACTCGGCGCGGTTCACCAACGGCCCCGGCCGGCTCTCGGTGGTCGCGGTGCACCCGGGTCTGGTCCGCCGCAGGATCGACGAGATCCGCCTGGAGATCCTGGTCGGGCGGGCGCTCGCGCCCCGCGACCGGACGGTGTTCGTGGTGATCTGGCGGCACTCGGGGACGTTCCTGCAGCGCACCCGTCCGGGTGAGTCCTTCCTCAGCTCGGTGCGCTGCGCCGGCCTGCACTCGGTGGTCGCGCCGCGGCTGCACGTGGTGCGGCTGTCGGTCCCGCGCTCGTGCCTGGTCCGTTCGGGGTCGGTGAGGATGGGCTACTCGATCGAGAACCTCGGGCTCGGTGCCTCCGACGAGGCGCCCGCGACCCTGACCTGGTGGCTCCGGCGCGGCTAGTAGTCGTAGGCGCGGAGCAGCGGCAGCGTCAGGGCGGTGACCGTGCGACGGTCCCGGCGGCTCAGGCTGCGCTGCCACTCGTCGTCGAGCCGGATCCTCACCGGGCCCTTCGCGAAGCGCACCGGGTTGCCGTCGACGAGGTGGTTGGGCCTCAGGTCTGCACTGCCCTCGTGGAGGTAGGGCAGGTCGCGGTCCGCGTCCACCCCGGCATGCCGCAGGATCTCCCGGATCCGCCGCTCCGGGTCGGCGGTCAGGTCCTCATAGCGCAGCCGCAGGTAGGGCAGGTCGGCGTTGCGCCCCAGGGCGCTGGTCAGCCCGTTGTAGAGGTCGTAGCGCAGCGCGGACGTGCTCGCGCCGTAGCGCGGCGGCGTCGTCGACCCGTCGTCGGTGGCCACCTTGTTCTCGTGCTTCTGGTTGGAGTAGGCGACCCCGCGGCTGTCCCGCACGAGGTGCAGCATCCGCAGGTCGAGGCCGGGCAGCTGCTGGAGCATCACCGTGTGGGTGGGGAGCTTGGAGGAGTCGATCACCACCGAGCCGCCGCTGGCCGCTGAGATGGCCGCGAGCAGCCGGCGCAGCGCGTCGGTGTAGACCGCCAGGTCGGCGCTGTGCGAGCCGTGGTCGCGCGACCAGACCAGCCGCGGCATCCCCCAGACCCGGTCCCAGCCGTAGCGGACCCGCATCACCGTCTCGAGGTCCAGCCGGTCCCAGCCGCCGTAGGCGCGCTCGCCGACCTCGGTCCAGAACGGGCAGCTGCTGAACTTCTCGCCGCACCCGCACGGCCGGTCCTCGACGCAGCCGCGCAGCCACAGCTCGCGGATCTCCCCGGCCGAGACGAACCCGTCGAGCTGGCCGAGCAGCATGTCCAGCAGGGTGCTGCCGCAGCGGCCCCAGCCGCCGATGACGAGCACGCGCACGTCGGCACCCCCGGTCGTGTCTGCCATGGTGCCTCCGAACGACTGAAGTGTCGGAGGCGATCGTATCGGTGCGGACCGGTCGCGGTGTGCCGATCTCTACGGGCGGGCGTACTGCACGTGGGTGTCCTCGGGGGCGTGGGTGAAGCCGAGACGTGCATAGACCGCGACGGCGGGCGCGTTGTCCGCCTCGACGTACAAGATCACCTCATCGAGCCCGCGGGCGGCGAGGTGCTCGAGGCCGGCCAGCGTGAGCCGCCTGCCGAGGCCGCCGCCCTGCGCGGACGGCGAGACCCCCACGACGTACACCTCGCCGAAGGCGGGCTCGGACTCGGTGTGCACCTTGGTCCAGTGGAAGCCGACCAGGCGGCCGTCGCGCTCGGCGACCAGGAAGCCGGCCGGGTCGAACCACGGCTCGGCGGCCCGCTCGTCCAGGTCGGCGCGGGTCATCGAGCCCTGCTCGGGGTGGTGGGCGAAGGCCTCGGCGTTGAGGGCCAGGAAGGCGTCCTCGTCCCGCCCCACCTCGAAGGCGCGTACGACGGTCCCGCCGCCGCCGCCGTCGTCGTCGGAGGGCAGGGCCGGCAGGTCGTGCAGGGACCGCCGCATCACCCACAGGTCGCGCACCCGGTCGAACCCGAGGCGGGGGGCGAGGGCCGCCGCTGCGGGGTGGTTGCCGTGCGACCAGGCGGTCAGCGCTCCGGGCTCGGCGGCGCCGGCGGCGGCCAGGGCAGCGCCGAGGCCCTGGCCTCGCGAGGCCGGCGCGACCACCACGTCGAGGGCCCCGTCGTGCCGCCAGGCGAAGCCCGCGGAGCCCGCGACCCACAGTGCCGAGGTCCCGAGCCCGTGCCGGAGAGCGAGCAGCGCGGCCTCGTCCAGAGGGACAGAACCATCCTCATGAGTCGACTCCTGCACCACCCGTCCCAGGAGTTGCGCGGTCCCGTGCCCACTCGTCCCGTCGAAATCGGCCGGTGCGACGCGCGTCACGGTGCTGGCAGAGGTCATGACGCCACCCTAGAGTCCGAAGCGACGACCAAGGGAGGACCCGATGACCGAGCTCGCGATGCTGGTCGGGTCGATGCTGTTCCCGGTCCTCGGGCTCGCGCTGATCCTGTGGCTCACCCACCTCGAGGAGACCCTGCCCGTCGACATCAGGGCCGCCGAGCGCAGGCCCGAGCCGCCGCCGATCCTGGCGATCCGGGTGCAGCGCCGGGAGACCGCGCGCGTCGTCTCGATCGCTACAGAGTCGATCCCCGTGCAGTCGATCCCCGTCCTGCGGACCCCGGTCGAGCAGCCCGACGGACCGGCGATCGCGGTCTGAGCCTCAGGCGTTCTCGCGCTCGGACATGCTCTCCTTGGGCGGGAGCACGAAGCGGTAGCCGACGTTGCGCACGGTGCCGATCAGCGTCTCGTTCTCGGGTCCGAGCTTGGCGCGCAGCCGCCGCACGTGCACGTCCACGGTGCGGGTGCCGCCGAAGTAGTCATAGCCCCACACCTCCTGGAGCAGCTGCTCGCGGGTGAACACCCGGCCGGGGTGCTGCACGAGGTACTTCAGGAGCTCGAACTCCTTGAAGGTCAGGTCCAGCGGGCGCCCACCCAGCTTCGCGGTGTACGTCGAGTCGTCGACCGTGACCTCGCCGGAGCGGATCACGTGCGCCTCGGGGTCGTCGGCCTCCCGCCGCACGGCCAGCCGTCCGACGCCGAGACGCAGCCGGGCCTCGAGCTCGGCCGGCCCGCAGGTGTGGAGCACGACGTCGTCCATGCCCCAGTCGGCGGCGACCACGGACAGTCCACCCTCGGTGACGATCAGCAGCACCGGGGCGTCGCTGCCCGTCGTACGGATCAGGCGGCAGAGGTCGCGGGCGTGCGCGAGCTCCTTGCGGCCGTCGACCAGGACGAGGTCGACCTCGGGTGCCTCGAGCAGCGCGCTGCCCTCGGACGGGAGGATCTTGACCTGGTGGGGCAGCAGCGCGAGCGCGGGCAGCACCTCGGCGGAGGGCTGGGTGGTGTTCGTCAACAGCAGCAGGGTGCTCATGGCATCTCCCAGTGAGGAGCGGGTGCCCGACTCGCCGTTGAGTCGTCCAGTGCGATGTCCGGGTCCGTCCGGCGGGGCGGTTCCGGGGTCACGCGATAAGGCAGGATACCGAACATGACCGACCTCACCGCACCTCTCGTCTCAGGGGCGGGCAGGATCACGGTCCGCTACTGGGCCGCTGCCCGGGCGGCGGCGGGGGTCGAGTCGGACACTCTTCCCATCGCGGACACGGCGACGCTGGCCGACGTGCTGGCCGCCGTCCGGGCGCTGCACGCCGACCGTCCCCGGCTCGCCGACGTGGTCGCGGTCTGCTCGGTGCTGGTCGGGGACCGGCCGGTCGGGTCCTCGGATCCGGCGGACGTGCCGGTCAGCGCCGGGGACACCGTCGAGCTCCTGCCACCGTTCGCCGGCGGCTGACGCAGACCGTCCAGAGGCAGAATGCTTTATAGCCGGGACCAGTTTTCGCCTGCTACACAAGGGGAACAACCAAGTCGTCCGCACGCCGCTGCGGACTCCCACAGCGCTTCGGGGCGGTCCGTTACCTCCCAGGGGGGTCGTCCCGAAGCTTGTGCCCGCCCGGTGTCGAGCGGGTCGTCGATCTCCGGTTCGGGAATCACTGATCGTCTTCCCTGGTTGTCATCCACATGAGCCAAGGGATCTGGGTGCTTCTGGTCGCCCTCGTCGCGGCCACCGCATTCGGCGGCTGGCGGTCGCTGCGCGACGGCCGCTTCCGCGGCACCCGCACCCTGCGTGCCTCGAAGCCCGAAGCACCTGAGCCCCTGACGCCCGAGCCCCGCACACCCGAGCCGCGGACCCCGGGGGTGCTCGACGGCCTGGGTCACGACCTCGGTGACCGCGCCACCCTGCTGCAGTTCTCCTCCGCCTTCTGCGCCCCCTGTCGCACCACCCGCCGCGTGCTCGGTGAGGTCGCGGAGGTGGTCCCCGGCGTCGCCCACGTCGAGATCGACGCCGAGCAGCACCTCGACCTGGTGCGCCGGCTCGGCATCGGCCGCACGCCGACCACGCTGGTCCTCGACGCCGGCGGGCACGAGCTGTCCCGGGCCAGCGGCGCCCCCCGCAAGGACGAGGTGCTGGCCACCCTCGGCCGCGCCCTGGAGGTCTGAGACGTGTCCACATCCTGGATCGTGTGTCCGGATCGCGAGACGACTCATTCCGAGCGGGTCGCGGGCCTGCGTAGGCTGAC
>JBDTXF010000249.1:0-5254 GCA_040006355.1 Nocardioidaceae bacterium
TGGCGATCGCGGTCCCGGACATCGCCGACTGGGACAAGCAGACGCTGCTCGGGCATGAGCGCGAGATGCTCGGCCTCTACGTCTCCGACCACCCCCTGATGGGTCTCGAGCATGTCTTGTCGGTGGGCACCGACTGCACCATCGGGCAGCTGCTGCTCGACGAGGAGCGCCAGGACGGGTCGTCGGTGACGGTCTCCGGGCTGATCACCTCGGTGCAGCGCAAGATCACCAAGCGCGGCGACGCGTGGGCGATGGTCACCCTGGAGGACCTCGAGGGTGGCATCGAGGTGCTGCTCTTCCCCAGCGCCTACCAGCTGGCCAGCACGCTGCTCAACGAGGACGCCATCGTCACCGTCAAGGGCCGGCTGTCCAGGTCCAAGGACCAGCCCGAGCTGCACGGCCAGGAGGTCAGCGTCCCCGACCTCCGGGACGAGGCGGGCGGGCCGTCGGGTCCGGTGGTGGTCTCGATGCCCTCGACCCGCTGCACGATGCCGGTCGTCGAGCAGCTCAAGGAGGTGCTCGGCACGCACCCCGGCGTGACCGAAGTACGGTTGCGGTTGATGACCAAGACCTCGACGACCGTGATGAAGCTCGACGACCGCCTGCGGGTGGCGGCGAGCCCGGCGCTGTTCGCCGACCTGAAGGCCCTGCTCGGTCCGAACTGCCTGGCGGGCTGATGCCCACCGACCAGCCGCGCCGGATCGATGGGACCGAGCGGGACGTCGCCTCCGTCCTCGGTGGGCTGCTCGTGGTCGGCGTGCTGTGCGGGGTCCTCTGGTCCCTGGTGGTCACCCCGGCCGCGTTCACCAAGCTCCGCGACGGCGGTGCCATGGGGGAGGAGCAGCTGAGCAAGCAGTTCGCGGCCGACGGCTGGTACCTCATGATCGCCCTGGTCGCCGGCTTCCTCGCCGCCGTCGTGCTGGTCTGGTGGCGCTCCCGGGACCCGCTGGTCACCAGTGGGCTGGTGGTGCTCGGCTCGGTGGTCGCGGCGGTGGCGATGGCGCTCACCGGCCACCTGCTCGGTCCTGGGGACCCCCGTGCTGCGCTCGCTGCTGCCCGGGTGGGGGGCATGGTGCCGGAGCGTCTCGACGTCGGCGCGTTCCTGGTCTACCTCTCCTGGCCCGTCGGGGTGCTGGCCGGCACGCTGTTCGTGCTGCTCGGCAGGTCCCCCGTCCGGGACCCTGGTGACCCGGTGGACGTCCCCGGCCCCACCACCGCCGAGACACCCTCGGCGACGGGCGTCTCGGGCTAGGGCCTATTCTTCACATAACGCCCACGCCGAACGGTCGGCTCTGCCGGCACCCAGGGGGAACTCAGCATGTCCACGAACGAGCCGCAGCCCGAGTACCTCGGCTCCGCGCCGACCTCCGACGACGGGTCGGGTCCCGGCAGCGGACGGCGCGCCCGCCGCACCGGCATCATCGTCACGGCGGTGGTGGTCGTGGTCGCCGCCGTCGGTGCCGGGGCCTACGCCGTCGGGCAGCTGATGTCCGGCGGGACCTCGCCGGCGTCCGCGGTGCCGGCCGCCGCGGTGGCTTACGCCAGCCTCGACCTGGACCCCTCGGCCGCCCAGAAGATCGAGGCCGTCAAGATCCTGCGGAAGTTCCCCGGACTCCGCTCGCAGCTCAAGATCAGCTCCCGTGACGACCTCCGCAAGACGATCTTCGAGCAGGCCGTCAAGGGCAGCGACTGCAAGGGGGTCTCCTACGCCGCCGACGTGAAGCCCTGGATCGGTGACCGCCTCGCCGTCGCCGCCGTGCCGAGGGGCTCGAGGATCCTGCCGCTGGTGCTGCTGCAGGTGGGCGACCACGACAAGGCGCGCGCCGCGGTGCGTGCGCTCGAGGCCTGCAACCCCTCGGACGGCCTCCAGGGCGGCTCGACCGGGATCGCCTTCGTCGGCGACTACATGCTGCTCGGGGAGAAGAAGTCCGACGTGGCCGCGATGGCCAGCTCGGCCGAGTCCGGCTCGCTCGAGGACGACGCGCAGTTCAAGACCTGGATGGGACGCACCGGCGACCCCGGCATCCTGACGATGTACGCCGCCAAGGGAGCGGCGGCTGCGATCGAGAAGGGCGCCAAGACCGGCGTCACGAGCGGTGGCGGTCACAGCGACGTGCTGGTCCCCGGGTCCGCCCAGCAGCTGCACCAGGCGTTCTCCGGCTTCGAGGGAGCCGCCGGGGTGCTGCGCTTCAAGGACGGCGCCGTCGAGACGGAGTTCACCAGCAAGGGTCTCGGCACGGGAGTCGCCGGGAGTGGTTCCGGCGGCCCCGGTGTGCAGAGCCTGCCCGGCACGACGGCAGCCGCGCTGTCGGTGGCGTTCAAGCCCGGCTGGCTCAACGGCTACCTCGACAGGATCAAGCAGCTGTCCGGGGGCGCCTCGAGCTTCGAGCAGATGATGAGGCAGGGCGAGCAGCAGACCGGGCTGAAGCTCCCGCAGGACATCGAGACCCTGCTCGGTGACGGCTTCGACGTGTCGATCGACTCGGGCGCCGACCTCTCGAAGCTGACGTCCTCTCCGGACCCGTCGACGATCCCGGCGGGCATCCGGATCAAGGGCGACGCCACCAAGATCACCGCGGTCATCGACAAGCTCAAGAAGGCTGCGGGACCGGGCGCCGACATCGTGCAGGTCCAGAGCAAGGGTGACCTGGTCGCGGTCGGCACCGACCCTGCCTACGTCGCGAAGCTGCTGACCAAGGGCGACCTGGGGAGCACCAGCGCGTTCACCAAGGTGGTGCCGCGAGCCGACCGCACCGACGGCGTGCTCTTCGTCAACTTCGACGCGGGCAACGGCTGGGCCGAGCGGCTCGCCGACCAGCTCTCCGGTGGGGACGCGAGCGTGCGGGACAACGTCAAGCCGCTCGATGCCCTCGGGATGAGCAGCTGGCAGGACGGCGACCGGGTGCAGCACACCCTGCTGCGGCTGACCACCGACTGAGACCCTCACCCGCTGGCGGGGGTCGTCGGGGCGGTCGCTTGTGACCGCCCCGGCTGCGGCGATACGCTGAGGCACGAATTGCGTATCGTGAAATGAGTTGCTCCATGCGCAACAAACAGCACACCGCCTTCCTCGCCGACATGCTCACCTCGGCGCGCTACGAGGTGCTTCCGACCGGGTCGATCGAGGACAAGGTGCTCCAGCACCTGCCCCTCGGGCGCACCGTCACGGTCACCGCGTCGCCCGCCAAGGGCATCGAGGCCACCCTCGCGTTGACCGAGCGGCTCGCGCGGCAGGGGTACGCCGCCGTGCCCCACCTCGCGGCGCGGATGGTCAGCGGCCGGGCAGAGCTCGCGGACATCTGCGCCCGCCTCCAGGAGGCCGGGGTCCGCACCGTCTTCGTGCCCGGGGGCGACCAGGACCCGCCGGCGGGCGACTACACCTCGGCGCTCGACCTGCTCGAGGACCTCAGCGCCCTGGGCAGCCCCTTCCCGGAGGTCGGGATCACCGGCTACCCGGAGTCACACCCGACGATCAGCGACGACGTGACCGTCCAGGCGATGTGGGACAAGCGCCGGCACGCCACCCACGTGGTCAGCAACCTGAGCTTCGACCCCACGACCATCCGCGCCTGGTTGGACCGGATGCGTGCCCGCGGCGTCACGATGCCGATGCTGCTCGGACTTCCCGGTCCGATCGACCGCGCCAAGCTGCTGAGCATGGCCACCAAGATCGGCGTCGGGGACTCCACCCGCTTCCTGGCCAAGCACAAGGGGACCTTCGCCCGCCTCGCGGCGCCCGGCGGCTTCACCGGTGAGCGGTTCCTCGAGCGGTGTGCGCCGGTGCTGGCCAGGCCGGAGGCGCTGGTCACCGGCCTGCACGTCTACACCTTCAACCAGGTCGCCGAGACCGAGGCATGGAGGCGGGCCTACCTCGACCGGCTGATGGCGGTCCGCTGACCCTCGTCCCGACGGGCTCAGGGCAGCAGTGCGGACAGTGCGCGCTCGAGGCCGCCGAGGCCGGTGGGCACCACGGTCAGCGGCAGGCCGACCCGGGCGGCGGCCCGCTCGGCGAGCGCGGTCAGCTCGGCATCGGGCTGCTGGGCCAGCCAGACCATCCGGGTGTAGTGCGCGAAGTAGTCGTCGCGCAGCTCGGGATAGCGGTCCAGGCCCAGCTCGACGACCACGGTCCGCTCGAAGGACCGCACCAGGAAGTCGGTCAGCACATAGGTGCCCGGCTGCGCCTCGAACATCGCGGTGAGGCGGTCGGCGCCGCCGTACACGTCGTAGCAGTGCAGCCCGGCCAGCCGGGCCAGGCCGCGGCGCTCGCACAGCTCGTCCAGGGCGCCGTAGGTGCCGCAGTCGGCGTAGCCCACCGCCACCATGTCATAGCGCGGCGACAGCTCGTCGACCAGCCGCTCGACCTCGCCGGTGATCTGCTCGGGGTGGTTGTGCAGCAGCGGCGGCAGGGGTACGACGTCCACGGACCACCCGCGCCGCGCCACCACCTCGGCACAGGGCTGCGCGATCGCCCCGCACGCGACCAGGGCCACCCGTCCGGCGCGGTCAGCCGGGGAACGCGAGGAGGTCGATGAACCTGTCGTTGAAGTCAGGGCGGTCGGAGAGCTCGACATACTCCACCTCCTCCAGCAGCGCGAGGGCACCGGCTCGCTCGCGGATGCTCAGCAGGCTCATCTTGGCACCCTCGCCCGCCACGTTGCCGGCCGAGACGATCCGCAGCACCGGGATCTTGGGCACCAGACCGATCCGGACGGCCGCCGCCGGGGACAGGTAGCTGCCGAACGAGCCGGCCAGCAGCACCTGCTGCACGTCGCCCTGCTCGAGCCCGAGCTGGTCGAGCAGCAGCGTCCAGCCGGTGGCGATCGCACCCTTGGCGAACTGCAGCTCACGGACGTCGCGCTGGGAGAGGTAGACGCACTCCTCCGGCGGGGAGCCGGGCTCGGGACGATGCAGCACGAACACCCGCTCCTGCCCGATCGCGGTCAGCCGGTCCGCGACGTGCGGGGCGATCTCGGCGGCCTGCTCCTCGGGGACGAAGCGGCCGGTGGTGTCGAGCAGGCCGGCGCGGACCAGCTCGGAGACCGCGTCCACGAGACCGGAGCCGCACAGTCCCTGGGCCTCGACGTCGCCGATCACGCCGAGGTGCACGCCGCCCTCGACGTCCTTGTCGATGCGGATCACCTCGACGGCACCGTCGGCTGCCCGCATGCCGCAGCGGATGGCACCACCCTCGAACGCCGGACCCGCAGGCGCCGCGGTGGACACGATCGTGTCGCCGTCGCTGAGCACGATCTCG